>PHBE01000013.1 GCA_002841885.1 Deltaproteobacteria bacterium HGW-Deltaproteobacteria-18 | reverse complement strand
AATCCACCAGCGAAGCGAGCATGCCGCCATAAACGAACCCGGGCAGCGCAATATGTTCCGGCCGGGGCGTAAAACGCCCCACGCCCTGCTCTCCATCAAAGTGGGTCTGGATATGCAGGCCCTGGGCGTTGTTTTTTCCGCAACCGTAGCAATGGCTCAAGTCTTCGGCGTAAAGGTGCTGAACAGGGGTGCTGGTCATAAAATTCTCCTTAAAAGAATAGGTCCTATGGGTCTCATGGGACCTATAGGACCTATTCTTTGTGCACTGCAAGTGCGTGTGGTCAGGCGCCCGGCAGTGCCAAATACTGGATTCACCAGGCGTAAAAAGTCGCGCCGGAATTATTTCTTCTGCGCCGATAGCCAATCGACGATGAGCCCATGCTCCTCGTGGGTGACTGCCGGAGCATTGCTCTTGCCCAGCATCCTGGCCACCGTGGCAGACCAGGCCGCCTGATCCTTGACCCCGAATCCGGCGCGGACCCGGCCCAGATCATGGCACTTGGTGCAGGTCTGCTCCACCAGCGCCTGGCCATCACCCGCAAAGGCGAACACAGAACCAAGGCACAGAATCAGCGCGCCCATGACCATGACTTTGATCATTTTCATGACAACTCCTCCTATTGCGACAAACTGCAAGACACCATGGCGAGCATTATTTCAATGCGGCCTCGAAGAAAAGGAAATCCTGACCTTCGCGCAAATTCAACGCCGCCCGACCCGACCCAGCGAACAGAATACGCCCGCCAAGCAGAGCCCGGCGCAAACGGCAAAAATGATCTTCATGCTGGCCAGAAACTCCGGAATCGTGTCCGGGGCAATCTGGCGATCTTGCAGCAAAAAACCGAACACCACGGCGGAGATGCCCATGGACAGAGTCATGCCGAAGGTGCGCATGGTCGCTACCAGGCTCGAGGCGATGCTGTAGTCCCTGGGTTCGACGCTGCCCATGACCACGCTCATGTTCGGCGAGGCAAAAAGCGCGAACCCCAGACCCAGCAGGGCCAGGATCGCACCTATTTCCCATAGTCCGGTCTGCACGCCAACCCCGCACATCCCCCACAGGCCAAGAGCGCAGAAAGCCATGCCCAGGCTGGCCAGCCAGGCCGCGTTGAAGCGGTCGGACAGGACCCCGGCCAAGGGAGACAGGAGGCTCTGCACGACCGGCTGCACGATCAGGATGAACCCGGCATGCATGGGCGAGAAGCCCTTGACCACCTGCAGGTACAGACTGAGCAGAAAGCCCACAGCGAAGGTCCCCGCATAATTGATGAGGGTCGCAAGACTTGAAAGCAGAAAGACGCGGTTGGCCGTGAACAGCGTCAGATCGATGAGCGGATGCTGGACGCTGCGTGAACGCAGCACGAACAGCACGCCCATGATCAGGGCAGCCCCGAGCAGCGGCAAGCCCCGCTCGGGCCGGGCCAACCCGGTCAGCCCGTTGACGCAACAGACCACGAAAGCCGCATAGAGCAGACTCCCGACAAGATCGAAGCCCTCGCCGCGCGCCGGACGCCACTCGTCCCTGATCCCCCGGGCCATGACCCAGGCCAGCAGGCCAGGGGGCAGACACAAAAAGAACACCGAGCGCCAGCCGAAAAGGGAAGTCATCATCCCGCCCACCAGAGGGCCCACGGACAGGCCCAGATAGACGCAGGCGACCAGGATGCCCATGACCCGGCCCCGCTCCTTGCGAGGGTAGAGCTCCGTCACGATGGCCACGCCCGTGGCCAGGATCATGGCCGCGCCCACCCCCTGCACGACGCGCAGGACCACGAGGCTGACTACAGACCAGGCCAGGGAGGCGCACAGGGAAAAAACGACGAAAGCGCCGGTGCCCCAGACGAAGGCGCGCCTGCGGCCAAAGATGTCCGCCAGCCGGCCGATAGGAAGGAGAATGGCGGCCAGGGCGAGAATGTAGCTCCCGGCGATCCAGCTCAGCTCCACGGCAGAGGCCCCAAGCTCGACCTGCATGACGGGCAGGGTGATGGCCACGGCGGACATCATGAAAGGAACCAGAAAACTGGCCACGGACGCGGCGGCCAGGGCGGCTGTTTGATTGCGCATGCTTCCTCCGAAGATCGGACCTGATTAGTCCCAGCCAGGCCTGGGAGCAACCCCTGCAACCAAGGATGCAAAAATTGACAAAAACGGTTGCGCGCCACTTGTTTTCACCCAATCGATGATCTATCGGCAGAACTCGCAAGGAGACCCGATGCTTACATCCATGAAGTCCATCATCGAAAAGGCCCTGACCCTGCCCAGACAGACCGTGGCCGTGGCCTGCGCCCAGGACGAGGAGGCGCTCACGGCCGTGGCCGAGGCGCATGCCATGGGGCTGGCCGATTTCATACTGGTCGGCAACACAGAAAAAATGAAGGCCATCGCCGAGAAGATCGAACTCGACCTGACGGCGTTTGAACTCCTCGACGCCCGGGGCGAAGCCTGCGGGGCCGCCGCCACAGTGCAGGCCGTAGCCTCGGGACGGGCGCAAATCCTGCTGAAAGGATTCGTCGACTCATCGGTCCTCTTCAAGGCCGTGCTCGACCGCAACGCCGGACTGCGCAACGGGGCCATGGTCAGCCACACCGTGGTCATGGACGTACCCGGATTCGACAAGCTCTATCTGTTGACCGATGCGGCCATGATCATAAAACCCGACCTCGCGACCAAGCGCCAGATTGTGCTCAACGCGGTCAAGGTGGCCCACGCCCTCGGCAACCCGGATCCCGTGGTCGGCGTTCTGTGCGAATCCGAAAAGGTCAACCCGAAAATGCCCGCCACCATGGACGCCGCAGCCCTGGTGGAGATGAACGCCAGAGGGGAACTGCCGGGCTGCCGCGTAGGCGGGCCCTACGCCCTGGACAACGCCATCAGCGAGCAGGCCGCACGGCACAAGGGCATGCAGGACCCGCTGGCGGGCAAGGCCGACATCCTGCTGGCCCCGGATCTGGCGGCAGGCAACATCTTTTACAAGAGCCTCATGTACTTCGCCCACGCCCGCTCGGCCGGGGTGGTCATGGGAACCAGGGCCCCGGTGCTGCTCAACTCGCGGGCCGATTCCCACCAGACAAAGATCAACGCAGTGGCCCTCGGGATTCTCATGGCCGCAAGCGGAGCCGGCACATGAAAATCCTGGTCCTTAACCCTGGATCGACCTCCACCAAGATCGCCGTCTTTGAAGACCATCAATCGCTCTTCGTGGAGACCATCCGCCACGAAACGGCCGATCTGGAACGCTTCGCCCACGTCATGGACCAGGAGGGTTTCCGAAAGGAAACGATCATGGCGGCCCTTGCGCGGCATGGTCTTGCAGTCACGGACATGACCGCCGTCATCGGCAGGGGCGGACTGCTCAGGCCCATGCCCGGCGGCGTGTACGCAGTCGGTCCGGAAATGCTGTCCGACCTGCGTTCCTGCCGCTTCGGGACCCACGCCTCCAACCTCGGCGCAATCCTGGCTCACGATCTGGCCGCAAGCGCCGGGACCAAGGCCCTTATCGCCGACCCCGTGGTCGTGGACGAGCTTGGGCCCCTGGCCCGCTATTCCGGCCATCCCTCCATACAGAGGCGCAGCATCTTCCACGCCCTGAACCACAAGGCCGTTGCCAGGCGTGTGGCGCAGGAGCTGGGGCGAAGCTACGAGGAGTTGCGGCTCATCGTCGCCCATCTGGGCGGGGGAGTGTCCGTGGGTGCGCACGAACTGGGCCGGGTGATCGATGTCAACAATGCCCTGGACGGAGACGGGCCCTTCTCTCCCGAGCGCAGCGGCGGCCTGCCCAGCGGCGCGGTCGTGACCTGGTGCTTTGCCCCGGACGCCCGTGAAGAGGACATCCGTCGCAGAATCACCGGCGCAGGGGGACTGCTGGCCTATCTGGGCACGGCCAGCGGCATGGAGATCGAACAGCGCATCCGCAAAGGAGACACGGTCGCCCGGGAGGTCCGTCAGGCCATGGCCTATCAGGTGGCCAAGGAGATCGGGGCCATGGGCGCGGTGCTGCGTGGCCGAGTCGACGCCGTTATACTCACCGGAGGGCTCATGCATGATCAGGAACTGGCCGGGCTCATCACCGAACAGGTGGAATTTCTGGCGCCGGTCAAAATCCATCCGGGAGAGGACGAAATGTCCGCCCTGGCCGAAGCCACCTTGCGCGCCCTGAAAGGCATGGGCGAGACACTTTCCTACCCTCCCGGAGCCTTGACCATTGCCGGACAAAATCCAGACTGAAAATCCAGCGCTTCCGATTCTTTCGTAATTTGGCGGGAATTGCCCCTTTTCCCGGACAACGCTCTGAGGTAAGGAGAAATAAATGTTTCCATCTCAAGCCCCAGGAGCCGCAGGGAATGAATAAAAAAATCATTTGGGATCAGTCTTTTGAGACCGGAATTACCGAAATCGACACGCAGCATCAGCGCTTGGTCGAAATCATAAACTCCCTTGCAGACGGCATCGGCCACGCTTCCATGGACGATCTGCACAACATCCTGACCCAACTCAAGGAATACGCCAACTATCATTTCCGGGCCGAGGAAACGCTCATGGAGGATGCGGGCTACGCGGATCTGGCGGAACACCGGGATGAGCATCTGGCCTTTGTCGATCAGATCCTGCTCTTCGATCTGGACGTCATCCTGGCGTCCGAAGGGCTGGCGTGGGACATGTTCCATTTCCTGCGCGGATGGCTGACCAACCACATCCTTGTTGTCGACAAGAAATTCTCGACATCTCTACCGGCCTGACACCCGCCCGCGCATCCCATTTCAACAGCGAAGCGCGGGTTCCCACTTTTTTCATGTTCAGATTGCGCCAATGTTCGAGCCCAGCAGAACTTTTCCGCCATCGACTCCATCCGGAGCACTTTGCATGAGGCTACTTGTTTTTCTTTTTCTGCTGACGGGATGTCACGCCTTCGCCCCTGTCCCTCCGGCCGTGCCCGAACTACCCCAGGCCTACCGGCTTGAAGCAGGGGATCACGAACTTGCCGACCAGTGGTGGCAGGACCTGCAAAGCGAGGAGTTGAACAGCCTGATGGACGAGGCTCTGCGCTCCGCTCCGGATATGCGCACGGCTCTGGCCAGACTCGACCAGGCCCAGGCCGCTGCGAAAAAAACCGGCAGCGCCCTGTGGCCGACCCTTGGCACAAGCGCCGAGGCAACGCGGACCTGGACCAGGCTCGACACCCGAAACCAAGTCGAAAGCGACGCCTATGGCCTGGGACTCGCGGCCAGCTACGAACTCGACCTCTGGGGCCGGGTCAGGGCCCTCCGCCAGGCCGACACGCTGGAGGTCATGGCCAGCCGCGACGATCTGCGCACGGCGGCCCTGACCTTGAGCGGCGAGGTCGTGGGAGCCTGGATATCCCTGTGCTCTACCCGGCAGCAGCTCTCCGTGCTCGAAAGCCAGCAGCGCACCAACGCGGCCATCCTCTCCTCCCTTGAACTGCGGTTCGCCAACTCGCTGGCTTCAGCCCTGGACGTGCTGCAACAGCGTGAGGCCATCGCCCAGACCGAGACCGTAATTTTCCCCCTGAAATCCGAAGTCGTACGCCTTGAAAACCGGATCAACCTGCTTCTCGGCAGGGCCCCGGGCTCAACGGATCTCACCGAATCGGCGAATCTGCCGCAGCCCATGCCCATGCCCAAGGCCGGCCTTCCGGCGGAACTCCTGCTTGAACGGCCAGACATCCGCGCGGCCTGGCAGCGACTGCTCGAGTCGGGCTGGGATCTGGCCGCCGCCCGGGCGGACCGCATGCCGGCCCTGCGCCTGACCGGAAATTTCGAGCACAATGGCGCAGACGCAAGCCGCATCTTCGACAACTGGCTGGCCAATCTGGCGGCATCCCTGACCGCCCCGATCATCGACGGCGGCAGCCGCCGGGCCGAAGTGAATCGGCAGGAGGCCGTACGCCGGGAACGCCTGGCCTCCTATGAGAAGACCGTCTTCACGGCGCTGTCCGAGGTGGACACGGGCATAAACGCCGTGCTCAAGCAGATCGAGCTGGTGCGTGCCCTGGGAACCCAGCGCGATGCGGCCCAGGCCGCGCTGACCAGCGCCCAGATCCGCTATCGCAACGGCGTGCTCGAATACGACACTGTCCTCTCCCTGCTCCTCAAGCTGCAACAGCTCGAACGCACAAATATCAGGGAAAAGGCCTCCCTCCTGACCCTGCAGACAGGACTTTGCCGGGCCCTGGGCAAAGGCTGGCGATCCTCTTTCCCCGATGCATCCTGAAAAGAAACAAAGCGAAAAAGCCATGATCATACCCGAATGCGACAGCACCAAGCCCTTGCCATCGAAAATCAAGCTTCTTGTCGTCCTTCTGTCCCTGCTCTTTGTGGGGGGTGGAATTTTTGTCGCGGTCCGCTTCATCAAAACCCGACCCACGCCTCCTCAACGGCCGCTGGTGGTCATAGCGCCCCTGGTCGAGACAGCCACCGTCACGGCAGGCCCGGAAACGGTGATAGTCCAGGCTCTGGGCACCGTCGTGCCCGCACGCCAGACCCTGATCCGGGCCGAAGTGGCCGGAGTTGTCCGCGAAATCTCCCCCGCATTTCTGCCCGGCGGGACAGTGGCCGGGGCAAGCCCGCTGCTGCGCCTGGTGGATGAAGACTTTCGTCTGGCCGTGACCAGCAAGGAGGCGGAGCTTGAAAACGCCAAGGCCGCGCTGGAACTTGAACTTGGATACCAGCAGGTGGCCAAACACGAGTGGGAGCTTCTTGGAATCACGGGCAACGCCGGAGAAAGTTCGGACCTGGCCCTGCGCAAGCCGCAGCTTGCCCAGGCCCGGGCCAGGATGCGTCAGGCCGAAGCGGCCCTCGGTCAGGCCCGGCTCGATCTGAAGCGGACCACGGTGACCGCGCCGTTCACGGCCCTCGTGCTGGAAAAGAACGTGGAGATCGGATCCCGGGTCTCCATCACCGACACCCTGGCCACCCTTGTCGACACCCGTGAATTCTGGGTCGAGGCCGCCATACCGGTGGACCGCCTGCCCTGGATCACCCTGCCCGGAAAAAACAGCCCCGGCTCGGCGGTTCGCATCCGTTCCCAGGCCAGCGGGGCCGAGCGCACGGGCCGCATCCTGCGCCTGCGCGGAGATCTGGAAGCACAGGGACGCCTGGCCCGGGTGCAGATCTCGCTGCCCGCGCCCCTTGAGGCCACCCCTGCGCCAATTCTGCTGGGTGAGTACGTGCGTCTTGAAATCGAGGGAAAGCGCCTTAAAAACGTGATCCGCCTGCCCAGGGCCGCGCTGCGCGAAAACGACACGGTCTGGACCGTGCACAACGCGACCCTGTCCATCCGGCCCGCCACCGTCGCCTGGCGCGACACGGACACGGTCCTGATTTCGGACGGCCTGGAATCCGGCGACACCGTCGTGATCAGCGAACTGGCGAGCCCCATCGAAGGCATGCCCGTCAGCCTCGGTCAGGCAAGGTAGAGCCATGCGCGACAGAATCCAACACGGAGCCATCGCCTGGATGGCCTCCAACCCGGTAGCCGCGAACCTGATCATGCTGCTCTGCCTTGTCGGCGGACTGCTCATGCTCACCCGGATCAAGCAGGAAGTCTTTCCCGAGTTCGAGTCCGAAATCGTGACCGTGACCGTGGCCTACCCCGGAGCAAGCCCGGAGGAAGTGGAAAAGGGCATCGTCCTTGCGATAGAGGAGCGAGTAACTGGGCTGGACGGAATCAAGAAGGTCACCTCCTCCTCGATGGAAGGCGCCGGAACGGTCACGGTAGAGGCGCTGGAAGGGACCGACATGGAGCGTCTGGCCCAGGACGTGAAAGGCGAGGTCGACAGGATCTCCTCTTTTCCTGAAGACGCCGAGACTCCCAGGGTGGTCATCGCTTCAAACCGCCGCCGGACCATGTCCATAGCCGTTTACGGAAACATGGAGGAACGGGTCCTGCGCGAGATGGCCGAAACAGTTCGCGACGACCTGCTGCAGGACCCGGAGATCACCCAGATTGAACTGAACGGTGCGCGTGACCTGGAAATCAGCGTAGAAATTTCCCAGGACACCCTGCGCGCCCATGGTCTGACCCTCCGACAGGTGGCGGAGATCATCGGCAATTCCGCCCTGGAACTGCCGGGCGGCAGCGTGAAGACAAGCCAGGGTGAAATCCTGGTCCGGGTCAAGGACCGTCGCGAACTGGGCAAGGAATTCGCCAATCTGCCCATCATCAGCTCCCCCGATGGCTCGGTGGTCCGTCTGGAGGATCTAGGCCGCATCACGGATGGATTCGAGGATACCGACCTCTTCGCCCTCTATAATAACCAACCCGCCATCCTCCTGGACATCTACCGCGTGGGGGACCAGACGCCCATCTCCGTATCCGACGCCGTCCAGCGGCACATGGAGCGGCTGAATCAGATCCTGCCGCCGGGCGTTCATCTCGCCAAACGCAATGACAGCTCGGACATCTTTCGCCAGCGCATGGACCTGCTGACCCGCAACGGCCTGATGGGACTCTGCCTTGTCTTCATCCTGCTAGCCCTGTTTCTTGAAATTCGGCTGGCGTTCTGGGTCAGCATGGGCATCCCCATCTCCATCCTGGGATCCTTCCTGATTCTCCCGTGGATTGGCGTAAGCATCAACATGATCTCCATGTTTGCCTTCATCATCACGCTCGGTATCGTGGTCGACGACGCCATCGTGGTCGGAGAAAACGTCTATCAATACAAGGAACAGGGGCTCTCTTCCCTCAAGGCCGCCACCAGCGGCACAAGGGAAGTGGTCATGCCCGTGACCTTCTCGGTCCTGACCAATGTCGTCGCGTTTGTACCCATGCTCTTCGTGCCCGGCGTCCTGGGACGCGTTTTCGGCGTGCTCCCGGCGGTGGTCGTCAGCGTCTTTCTCATCTCGCTGATCGAAAGCCTCTTCGTCCTCCCCTCTCACCTTGGGCACCTCAAATCCGGCGGCAAGTCCTGGTTCTGCTTCCTGCACAAAGGACAGGCCAAGTTCAGCGCGTGGTTCATGCGCATGGTGAACACCATCATCTCGCCCCTGCTCATGCTGACCATACGGCTGCGCTACCTGACCCTGGCCATGGCCGTGGCGGTGCTTGTGGCCACGGTGGGATACGTGGCCAGCGGGCGCATGGGCATCGTCATGTTCCCCAAGGTCGAGTCGGACTATGCCTACGTCGAGCTGGCCATGCCCTTCGGCTCGCCCGTGGCCCGCACCGAGGCGGCCATCAACCGCATGGTCAGCATCGCCGACGATCTGGCACGTGAAAACGGCGGGGATAAGCTGGTCGAAGGAATCTTTTCCCAGGTCGGCACCAGCTCCGGCGGACACCAGGGCTCGGTGCGGGTCTTTCTGACCCCGCCGGAAATACGCACCCTGCCCACGGCGGAGTTCACCAGAATCTGGAGGGAACGCGTCGGCGAAATCGCCGGAGCCGAATACCTCAAATTCGAATCTGACCGCGGCGGACCGGGCTCCGGCGCGGCCCTGACCATCGAACTATCGCACCGCTCCACCCAAATCCTGGAAAAAGCAGGAGAAGAACTGGCCAGAGAGCTCGGTTCCTACGCTCAGGTATCAGACATCGATGACGGATTTTCCGCCGGCAAGACGCAGCTCGATTTTCGCATCCGGCCGGAAGGGCGCAGCCTGGGGCTGACCTCAGAGGACGTGGCCCGCCAGATCCGGGCGGCATTCTTCGGAGCCGAGGCCCTGCGTCAGCAACGCGGCCGCAACGAAATAAAGGTCATGGTCCGCCTGCCGGAAAGCGAACGCGTCTCCCTGCAAAACATCGAGGACTTTCTGGTGCGCACCCCGGCCGGGACAAGCGTGCTGCTGCGCGAGGTGGCCGATGTCACCAAGGGGCACTCCTACACCAGCATCGAACGACGCAACGGCCGCCGCATAATATCCGTGACCGCCGACGTGACCCCGCCCTCGGAGGCCGCCGCGATCATAAATTCCGTCAAGGCCGGCTACCTGCCAAAGCTGCAGGAGCGTTATCAGGGCCTTGAGTTCAGCTTCGAAGGCAAGCAGGCCGACATCAAGGAAGGCGTCGGGGCGCTCCTGCTCGGACTTGGCATGGCCTGCCTGTGCATTTTCGCCCTGCTGGCAGTTCCCCTGCGCAGCTATGTACAGCCTCTGATCATCATGACCAGCATCCCCTTCGGCATCGTCGGCGCAGTGTTCGGACATCTGGTCATGGGCTACAGCCTGAGCCTGGTTTCGCTTTTCGGCATCGTGGCCCTGTCCGGGGTGGTGGTCAATGCATCCCTGGTGCTCATCGACTGCGCCAACGGCAAGCGTCGGCTCGGACAATCAGCCCTGGCCTCCATTCATCAGGCCAGCGTGCAGCGCTTCCGGCCCATCCTGCTGACCACGGTGACCACATTCGGAGGGCTCGCGCCCATGATCTGGGAAACCTCGCGCCAGGCGCGCTTTCTCATCCCCATGGCCCTGTCGCTGGGCTTTGGCATCGTATTCGCGACCTTCATCACCCTTGGGATCGTGCCCTCCCTGTACATGGTGCTTGAAGACATCAAACGTTTCGGCCGCTCTTGGATCAAATAAGGAGAACAAATGGAACTTGGAGTGCTGCTCCTGCTGGCCGCCGCTGCCGGGGCGCTGGGCTGGTTCTGGATGGACGGCGTGGCCAGCGGCGAGCGTCGCATGGGACACCGTCCCTGAGGCGCGCGCGGACCTCTTCCGGGAGAAGAGGCTAAAGAACATGAGGTTACAAAAGACGAGGAAAAACCGGGTGGGGTGTAACGCGTCCAAAAATAATGTTCGTCCCATCGCGTTTTTTTCATGAACTGCCGCGTCGGCTCCGGAAGCGCCTTCGGACTGCGGGGCGAATGACACATTCTTCAATCGCGGGATAGCAGCGCGGGGATGTGCTGCCAGGGACGCGTCATTCACCCATCCGCACCGCAAAAAAAAACCCTGCAAAGCAGGGTTTAGAGGCTCAGATCGACGCGACTACCATCTGGGCCGGCGTTCACGCTCGGGACGGGGACGGGCTTCGTTGACCTTCAGGGAACGTCCGCCGTAATCGGCGCCGTCCAAGGCGGCGATGGCTTCTTCAGCGCCGCTCTCCATTTCCACAAAACCAAATCCACGGGCTCTGCCTGTCTCACGGTCGGAAATGAGTTTAACGTTAGCAACCTGGCCGTACGTTGCGAACAGCGTTTCCACATCCTGCTCGGTGGCACTCCAGGGCAGGTTTCCGACATAAATGTTCTTCGACATGATGCACTTGTCTCCTGTAAAAAAACTGAAAAATCCAGGTTGAGTCTCCCATCGGATCTGTCGCGCCTTTGGGCCAAAACCCTTCCCGTCTCCTCGTACCTCGTACCAGCCGGAATGGTTGATACATGGCTATGGAAAATACGTACTTTAAAAAAAAGAGGCAAGAGTTTATTTAATAGTCTCCTTACAAAATCAGACCTGCTTTGCTGCTTTCCAAACAAACCAGATTGCGGCATTTGCTGCAGGTCATCCGGTTTTGATATTGATAAATTCACGAATATTTATTATTGATTATCGATGCCAATAAGCACAGCAACTTCAGGTATCACTTTCGCTATCAAGCGCTACGCCCTGCATGACGGACCCGATCTGCGCGTGACGGTTTTTCTCCAAGGCTGCCCCCTGTCCTGCAGTTGGTGCCACAACCCCGAAAGCCTGCACTCCTCACCGTTCATGCTGACCGTACCGGGAAAATGCGTCGGCTGCGGAGAATGCGTCACGGCCTGCCCGCAAGGCGCACTCTTCCCCGGCAGCGGCGGCATGGTCCGCGATCAGGAAGCCTGCATCGCCTGCGGGCTTTGCGCTGAAGCCTGCCCGGCCCTGGCCCACGAATGCATGGGCGTGAAAAGCTCGGTTGAAGAAGTGATGACCGAGATCCAAAAGGAAATCCCCTTTTTTGCCGAAGGCAACGGCGGGGTGACCTTCTCCGGCGGCGAGCCTTTGGCCCAGCCCGATTTTCTGGAAGCCCTGCTGCGGGCCTGCGGAGACCTGGACCTTCACCGCGCCGTGGACACCAGCGGATTCGCCACCTCCGGCACGATCACGCGCATAGCCCGGCATACGGACCTTTTCCTTTACGACATAAAACACATGGACCCGGCTGCCCATCGCCGCGCCACCGGGGTGGACAACGCCCTGATCCTCTCCAACCTGCGTCTGCTGGCAGACAGCGGAGCACGGATCAACCTCAGGCTCCCGCTCATCCCGGGAATCAACGACAACCCGGAAAACATCCGCGCAACGGGACTTTTCGCCGCGTCCCTGCCAGGCATCCGATCCATCGACGTACTCCCCTACCACGCCTCGGCCAGAAGCAAATACGCCAAGCTCGGCATGACTTATCCCGGCGACGGCATACCTTCCTCTGAGTCCGAAGGCGTGGAGAGGGCCGTGAACATCTTGCAGGATTACGGACTCACCGTCCGCATCGGAGGATAGATGAACCAGAGAATAGACCGGCTGCGCGAAGAAAGCTTCGCTGCCGAACCGTCCATTTCCATCGAGCGAGCCCTGCTCGAAACAGCTTTCTACCGCGAGAATTTTGGCAAACACTCCCTGCCTGTGCTCCGCGCCCTGGTCTTCAAGGACCTGTGCGAAAAGAAAACCATCTATCTCGGCGACGGAGAACTCATCGTCGGCGAACGCGGCCCCGCCCCCAAATGCGTGCCGACCTTTCCAGAACTGACCTGCCACTCGGCCTCGGACCTGCGCGTGCTCGCAACCCGTCCCATGACCCGTTACCATGTCAGCGACGAGGATATCGCAACCTACGAACGCGAGGTCATCCCCTACTGGGCTGGCCGCTCCATGCGCGAGCGCGTCTTCTCCCAGGTCCCGGACGAATGGCGGGCTGCCTACGAGGCAGGACTCTTCACTGAATTCATGGAGCAGCGCGCCCCCGGGCATACCGCCCTTGACGGAACGATCTACGAGATGGGCATGCAGGATTTCAAGGCGCGCATCGCCGAACGCATGAGTCGCCTTGACTATCTGAATGATCCCCTGGCTTCGGACCGCGCCGAACAGCTCAAGGCCATGGACATCGCCTGCGATGCGGCCGTCATCTTTGCCCGGCGCCATGCGGACCTGGCCTGGGAAAAGGCCAAGACCGAGCCGGACCAGACACGTAAGGCCGAACTGACCCGCATCGCCGAAGTCTGCCGCCGCGTTCCGGCCGAAGCTCCCCGCGATTTCCGGGAGGCGCTGCAGATGTACTGGTTCGTGCACCTGGGCACCATCACGGAACTCAACGGTTGGGATGCCATGACCCCCGGGCACCTCGACCAGCACCTGACCCCCTTCTATGAAAAAGGGCTGGCCGACGGCACCCTGACCCGCGAGGCGGCCAAGGAACTGCTCTGCTGCCTGTGGATCAAGGTCAACAACCACCCGGCCCCGCCCAAGGTCGGCGTCACCGCCAAGGAGAGCGGCACCTACAACGATTTCACCCACATCAACCTCGGAGGCCTCAGGCGCGACGGCTCCGACGGGGTCAGCGAACTGTCCTACCTCATCCTGGAAGTGGTCGACGAATTGAAACTCCTGCAGCCCCAGACCAGCGTGCACATCAGCCAGAAGACCCCGGACCGATTTCTGAAAGCCGCCGCGCGAGTCATAAGGAACGGTTACGGCTACCCGTCGATCTTCAACACCGACGCCGTGGTCATGGAACAGATGCGCGTCGGCAAAACCGTGGAGGACGCCCGCGAAGGCGGCTGCTCCGGATGCATCGAGACCGGGGCCTTCGGCAAGGAAGCCTATATCCTGACCGGCTATCTGAACGTGCCCAAAGTGCTGGAACTGGCCCTAAGCGACGGCCGCGACCAGCTGACCGGCCGGCAGATCGGCCCACAAACCGGCGACGCAAAGCGCTTTTCGAACTTCGAAGACCTCTACAACGCCTTCACTCGCCAGCTCGACTGGGTGGTGGGCCTCAAGGTTCGCGTCAACAACTACATCGAGCGCATGTACGCCACCCACTCCCCCGCGCCCTTCCTGTCCACGGTCATTCACGACTGCATCGAAAAAGGCCGGGACTACTACGACGGCGGCCCGCGCTACAATACCAACTACATCCAGTGCTGCGGCATCGGCACGGTCACGGACAGCCTTTCCGCCATCAAGACCCACGTCTTTGACGCCGGGACCGTCTCCATGCCCAAACTCACCCAGGCGCTGCAGTCCAATTTCGAAAATTCCGAAGCCCTGCGCCTGAAACTCTGGAACAAGACGCCCTTCTTCGGCAACGACGACGACCGCGCCGACGACATAATGCGCCGCGTCTACGACTCCCTCTTCACCGCCATCGACGGGCGCCCCAACACCAAGGGCACTTCCTACCACCTGAACATGCTCTCCACCACCTGCCACGTCTACTTCGGCAAGATGCTCGGAGCCTCGGCCAACGGCCGCCTGGCCGGACTTCCCGAATCCGACGGCACCTCGCCCTCCCACGGTGCGGACAGAAACGGCCCCACGGCCGTGGTCAAATCGCTCTCGAAAATGGACCAGATCAAATCCGGCGGCACACTCCTCAACCAGCGCTTCCTGCCGGACGTCCTCAAAACCGACCAGGATCTGGACAAACTCGCCCAACTGGTACGCACCTATTTCCGCCTCGGCGGACATCACATCCAGTTCAACGTGGTCGACACCGCCACCCTGCGCCAGGCCCAGGCCAACCCCGACGAACACCGTAACCTGCTGGTCCGCGTAGCCGGATACAGCGACTACTTCGTAGACCTGGACCTCGACCACCAGGAAGAAATCATCCGACGCACAGAGCAGGAAACAGCTTAAATGAAATGCCTCCGGCGGGCAGGGGACGCGTCCCCTGCACCCCATTCATACTATTCTTCAAATTCTTCCTCCCCCCGCATCACCTCAAGCGTGGCGGCGTGGTCCGGGCGAGGGCTGTCGGCTGTCTGGCTGAGCCGGGCATCGTTTGTTTTCCGGCCGCTCACCGTTCAAAACGCATAAACGTATCGAACCCCAAGGCCGGAAAACATTACGAGGCCAGCGAAGGAGTTCCGGCAGACCTCGACCGGACGGCGCCGACACGCGACTCCCGCCACTCTATAAGAATACCTCCGGCGGGCAGGGGACGCATCCCCTGCACCCCATTCATATTATTCTTCACATTCTTCCTCCCCCCGCATCACCTCAAGCGTTTCGGCGTGATTCGGGCGGGGGCTGTCGGCTGTCTGACTGAGCCGGGCATCGTTTGTTTTCCGGCCGATCACCGTTCAAAACGCATAATCGTATCGAACCCCAAGGCCGGAAAACATTACGAGGCCAGCGAAGGAGTTCCGGCAGACCTCGTCCGGACCGCGCCGACACGCGACTCCCGCCTTCCACACCTACTCAATGTCCCTTCATGGACACGAAAAAAAAGAAACGCCCCGGCAAACTCCGGAGCGTATTCTTTCGGCCTTTCGGATGCATGAGGACCGGCAACCCGTCAACGACGCCGCCCGCCCCCGCAATCCGATACGTCAGGTGTAAAGGAGCACCTTGCAGTCCTTGGCGAAACGCAGGAACTCCTCGGCCGTCATGATGCTCACGCCGTCGATGAACTCGTCCTCCTTGATACCCATCATGTCCACGGTCATTCGACAAGCCACGAAACGGACCCCCTCGATGGCAGCCACGTCCTGCAAGTCCGTCACGGACGGCACGTTGGCCTTGTCCATCTTCTGCTTCATCATCCACGTAGCCACGTTGGACATGCCGGGCAACGCGCCCATGAATCCCGGAGGATGGAACTTGATCTTATCCGCCCAGCCCTTGCGGATCACGTTGATACCCATGAACGTGTAGAAAATGCTGGCACTCATACCGATGCGGCAGGCATTGATGCCCAGAATCAGCCCCGGATAGACACCGTCGAGAGTGTCCTTGGATGTAATGAAAGCCGCGGATTCCTTCAGATCGCAAGTACCCATGGAAACCTCCTTTTTACTTCGCATGTACACGGGCCCGCAACTTTTGCCCATTCTTATTTCCATCGGCCCGTGACCACCCCCCACGCGCTCCTCCTACCGGACGTCACGATCCGCACAGCGGAACGAGCCGTCCGATTTTCGGCTACCGTATTGCATTTTCCGCGATTTTGTCCCATGCCAAAAACGATTTTCCGCCATAGTGGCCAAACCCGTTTTTTCTCATCCATCAACAAGGAGGCTCCATGAAACGCATCCTGCTTTTCGCCGTTTTAGCCCTGGCTCTGTGCGCGACCGCCGCTTCAGCCAAAAAGCTGGTCGTGGCCACGGATACCAATTTTCCGCCGTTTGAATTCAAGGACCCCGAAACCGGAAAACACACCGGCTTCGACGTGGAGCTTTGGGACGCCATCGCCAAAGAAATCGGCGCCGAGTACGACCTGCAGCCCATGGACTTCAACGGCATCATCCCCGGCCTGCAGTCCGGCCAGGTTGACGTCGGCATCGCCGGCATCACCATCAAGCCCGAACGCGCCGAAGTCGTCGACTTCTCCGCCCCCTACTACAACGCAGGCCTTCTGATCCTGGTCAAGGCCGACAACCAAGACATCACCGACGTAAAATCCCTGGCCGGCAAAATCGTGGCCACCAAGCTCGGCACCACCAGCGAAGACTTTGCCAAGAAGGAAGCCGGAGCCAAGGAAGTAAAGCTTTTCCCAAACAATGACGCCATGTTCATGGAACTCATGGCCGGCGGAGCCGATGCGGTCATCTTCGATTCCCCGGTAATCTCCGAATTCGTGCGTACCGTGGGCAAGGAACAGACCAAGATCGTCGGTCCCCTGTACATGGGCCAGTCCTACGGCATCGGCTTCCCCAAGGGCAGCGAACTGGTTGCCAAGACCAACGCCGCGCTTCAGAAGCTCAAAGACAGCGGCGCCTACCGTGAACTGTACGTCAAGTGGTTCGGCACCGAGCCCAAGTAATCCCGCTTAAATCATCCATGGAGGCAGGACCTTCCTGCCTCCATTTCGAGACACCCATGGCCTTTCAATTCGAACCTAGCGTCGTTATCGACACCCTGCCCATGCTCATGCGCGGAGTCTGGTACACCATCTACCTGACCGTGGGCGGCCTGTTCTTCGGCTTTCTGCTCGGAGTGGCCACGGGCCTCATGAAACTGGCCCGCCCCTTTTTCGTCCGCAAGCTCGCCGATCTCTATGTGGAACTCATCCGCGGCACGCCCATGCTGGTGCAGGCCATGTTCCTCTATTACGGCGTGCCCATGGCCGTGGGTCTGCGCATCCCGCCGCTCATCGCGGGAGTCATCGTCATCGCCATCAACTCCGGAGCCTACATTGCCGAGATCGTGCGCGGGGCCATCCAGTCCATCAACGTCGGTCAGACCGAGGCCGGCCGCTCCATCGGCCTGACCCGGGCCCAGACCATGCGCTACATCATCTGGCCGCAGGCCTTCAAACGCATGATTCCGCCGCTGGGCAACCAGTTCATCATCAGCCTCAAAGACACCTCGCTGCTGATGGTCATCGGCGTAGGCGAGCTGCTGCGCACCGGCCAGGAAATCGTGGCCGTCAATTTCCGGGCTTTCGAGGTCTACATGGCCGTGGCCATGGTCTATCTGGTCATGACCATGAGCATCGCCAAGGCCCTTAAAATTCTTGAAACCAGACTGATCAACAAGACCAGCGGAAAGCGCGCATGATTGAAATAAAGAACCTGCACAAGAAGTTCGGTGATCTGGAAGTATTGAAAGGGGTCAACCTGAACGTGGCCTCAGGCGAGGTGGTCTGCATCATCGGACCGTCGGGATCGGGCAAGTCGACCGTGCTGCGCTGCATCAACCGGCTGGAGACACCGACCTCGGGCACTGTCATCGTCGACGGTCACGACATCATGAACCCGCGCACGGACATCAACTACGTGCGCACCGAAGCCGGCATGGTCTTTCAGCAGTTCAATCTTTTCCCGCACATGACCGTGCTCGACAACGTGATCCTGGGCCCGGTCAAGGTCCGCAAGATGCCCCGCGCCGAAGCCGAACACCTGGGCTATGACCTTTTGGCCAAGGTGGGCCTCGGTTCCAAGGCCCAGGCCTACCCGGAGCAGCTCTCGGGCGGGCAGAAGCAGCGCGTGGCCATCGCCCGCGCTCTGGCCCTGCAGCCCAAGGTGATCCTGTTTGACGAGCCGACCTCGGCCCTGGACCCGGAACTTGTCGGAGAGGTGCTTGAAGTCATGAAAAAGCTGGCGGCCGAAGGCATGACCATGATCGTGGTCACGCACGAGATGGGCTTTGCCCGCGAGGTGGCGGACCGGGTCATCTTTATCGACGAAGGGGTGATTCAGGAAGTGAACAGCCCACAGGAATTCTTCAACGCTCCAAAAAATCCCCGCCTGCGGGACTTTCTGGGCAAGATAGTCGGCACCTGCCGGGAAATGCAGGGTCAGGACAACTGAACCCGGCCCACCAATTGCGCAAAGATGGTCGGCACCGGGGCTTCAAGGGTCATGCGTTGACCTGAGAACGGATGCGCGAAGGTGATCGAGGCGGCATGCAGCGCCAGACGGGAAAAATTGTCCCCCTTGCCGCCGTATTTCCTGTCACCGGCCACCGGATGCCCCAGATCCGCCATCTGCACCCGGATCTGATGCTTGCGGCCCGTCAGCAGTTCGATCCTCAAAAGCGAATACGCCCCCTTCTCCCTGACCACGGTCCAGGCGGTCTGCGCCAGCTTGCCGAGTTTCGCGTCGCGAGTGGAATAGACCTTGTGCACACCGCTCTCCACCAGATGGGAGATGACCGTACCCGACTCCTTGCCCATCTGCCCATGCACCACCGCAGCGTAGATCTTGGTGGTCTCTTCCCACTGGTCCTGCAGGGCGCGCTTGGCCGCCTCGGTCTTGGCGAAAAGCAAAACCCCGGAAGTCTCCCGGTCCAGGCGATGAACAATGAAAATCCTGTAGCGGGACTTGGCGTTGCCCTTGCGCACGTAGTCGGTCAGGGCGTAATAGGCGGTGCGGGTCTTCTCGGTCTCCGTGGCCATGGTCAGCATCCCGGCAGGCTTGTCCACAACGATGATGTCGCGGTCCTCATGAAGAATGTGAAGCCCCGGAGGCAAATGCCTGGAGCCGGGACGGGCTTGTTCACGCATGGATTGTCCTTGGAAGAGATAGTTGCAGGATATTTTAAACACGACGGCCAGCTTAGCCAGCGATGCGCGCCAGCCGACCGGAAATGGGGGCAAAAGTCCAGGGCAAACCCGTCAACTCTCCCGCACGAACCCCTTGGACTTGAGTTTGTGGGCGTATTGGGAGTGCAGGGGGCGGATCAGGTTGAGCCTGTTCTCGGCCCTGGAGGCGAAGATGTTGTCCCCGGCGGCCAGGACCACGCCGGTCTGGCCGTCCTGGGTCAGATAGACGTCCGGGGCTGCGTCGAGGACCAGGATGCGCAGGTCGTTCTCAAACGGCAGGACCATGGGTCTGAAAGCGTGCAGGAACGGGCAGATGGGAGTCAGGGCGAAAACATTGAGCTCCGGATAGATGAGTGGCCCGCCTGCTGATATGGAATAGCCCGAGGAACCGGTGGGCGTGGCCACGATCATGCCATCGGCCCGTACCGTGCCCAGATGGTCGTTGCCGTACCACATGTCCAGCCGGATCATGCGTGCAAGGCTCCCGCAACTGATGACAAGATCGTTTATGGCATAGCCCCGGTAATATTCCTGGCCGCGCCGGAGCACATGAAAACTGATGACCAGCCGCTGGGACATATCATACTCCCCGCGCAGAATGAGCGTCAGGGATTCGCGCCAGTCCGTCGGCGAAAGCTCCGTCAGAAAACCGACCTTGCCGAGATTCAGGCCCAGAATCGGAACGCCCAGGTCCTGCACTGCTCTGGCCACGGCGAGCAGGGTTCCGTCGCCACCCAGGGTCAGGATCATGTCCGCATCAGCCCAGGTCGAGACGCAGTGGGCCTCTTCCTTGGAGGATGAAACAACCCGCGCCGTGCGTCCCTCGCCCACGAGCCAGCGCCGAATTTGCCGGGCCATATTGGCAGCCAGGTCGTTCTCGACGTTATGGACAATGACTATTTTGCTGATGATTTTTCCCATTTGCGGGAGTGTAAGCAAAAGGTCCCGCGTATTCAAGGAGAGGGACAAAGTTCGCCGGGGCCGGGTCACGGGAAGGGGCAAACTTATTTGTAAATAAAGCTAAAGTTCGCGGACAAGTGACCGATAGGGTGAAGTAAGAGGTATGCCCTGTGACAGTGAATCCCTTTCTCGTCAAAACCGTGCTGCGTACGTACGATCAGCACCAAGAAGCCGGCCGGCGCATCGCCAGGTTCAAGAAATACATGGACCACGCCGGACAGGGGGATTCTGTTTCCATTTCCAAGGAAGCCAAAAGACGCCAGTTGGTCGAAAAAGTAGCTGGCGAGATCGTGGACAACCTCATCGGCTCGGACACCGCAAACCCGGTCGTTCGTGAAATCAAGACACAGATGGCCAGGGAATTCGGACAGGAAGTGCTCTTCAGGTATCCATCCGACGGAAGCGGCCTTCAGATACTGAAAAAGACAGACCAGGGCGTGGCGGAATTGACCAACGGCGAAAAGGATGCTTTCATGCGCCGTTTGTGGGAAATCGCCTTGACCCGGGTCAACGAAACAATGCTCTAGGCTTTACTCGCGGGAGCGCACGCCTCCCACATGAAGGAAAAGCCAGTGCGGCCGGAAACCCCGGCAGGAGCGGGAAATGACGATCAACAACATCAAGTCTTTCGGCGGCTACGAGTCGCATCGATTGGAACAGCTGGAGCAGCAGCGCCAGGAGCACCAGAAGACTGTCGCCAATCAGGACAGCGGCAGCGACCGCATCTCCATCTCCGATGAAGCGCGGCTCAAGATGAGCATGCTCAAGTCTGCCCAGGAGAATGACGGAGTACGCGCCGACAAGGTCGCCGACGTGAAGGCAAGGATTGAGGCGGGAGAGTACGCCGCCAGCGGCAAGGATATCGCGGCCAGCCTGCTCAGACAGGAGCTTGATATCTGGGGCTGATCCGCTTTTTTACTCCAAAACAGAGAAAGCCTGACCGGTGCCCCGGCCAGGCTTTTTTTCATGAATTGACCAGACGCCTGTCCTCGTTTCCCAGGTCCCGCAACAGGACCTGGGACGGCAATCCAAGCTCCACTTGCGGGGACTGCAGCCCCAGGCGCTGCTGAACATTGACGCAAATGGGTCCGGTCAGGTTGAGGGTGCTGCCCTGTGGGTCGCCCTTGGGCACGGTCACGCTGACCAGGATGATCAGATCGCGAATGCTGCGCACCCTCAGAATCCGCTCTTCCGCAGCGGCCAGCCGAATTTCGTATTTCGGCAAAAAGGGGAAAGGATCGGCGAGCATCATGCCCATACTCGGCATTTCCAAGCTTTGCAGGAAATGAAAAGGTGTTCCGGGCTTGAACTCCACCAGGGCGAATTCCCGCAGGGACTCGAAGCCGATGATGCCGCGAGGAAAACGGATGGTCTTGTCCGGGGAAATGACCAACTGCCCGATGCGTGAATTTATTGTTTGTCTTTGCTTGTCCATAATGCTGCCGCCATCATCAGATCGTTGTTGTCGAGTTCCAGGGCCGAGGCGTTCTGGGTCTGCACCCTGAGGTAGATTTCTTCCCGGTAGACCGTCATATGTTCCGGCACTTCGAGGCCCAGCTTGATCTGCTGCCCCTTGATGCTCAAAATTGTGATCTTTATGTCATCACCCACATGCACGCTTTCTCCGGGGCGACGAGAGAGTATGAGCATAACCCCTTCCTACAGATAATTGACCAGGCTCATCTTCATGATCATGGACGAGGATTTCAGGACCGCCTCATAGGACAGCTGCTGGTTGGCCAGCTCCGTCAGAAGCGTGGCCAGATCCGCGTCCTCCACATTGCTCATGCGCTCGGTTTCGTTGAGTTTGAGGCCGGAGAGAACGGTATCGGCCACGTCGAGCCGGTTTTCCCGCGCGCCCACGGAGGCCAGCTGGGTCGTGAAATACTGATGGCTCGTCTTCAGCCCGTCCAGGGCTTCCGCACAGCCCTGCTGGCTGTTGTTTTCAAGGGCAGCCACCAGCTTGCCCACGGTGACCAGGATGTTCTTTCCGACGTCGGAATCCGCGAACACCGGCTGCGTGCCGTTTTCATAGTAACCACCGAAAATATCCGCTCCGACGTTGTTGAGCTGCAGGTATTGACCTGCTGAAATCTCGACATTGTGCGCCGCCGTCTGGGGATGAATGACGAACTGGGCGTTCTTGACGAGCACGCCCGCGCCGTCCCGTTCCGTGAGCACCAGCTTGCCCCCGGGCACCAGCAGCTCCGCCGCGGTACCGGTGTTGGCGGCCGTACGTCCCGTAACCCAGTTCACGCCTCCGTCGGTGCTGTAGGAATATTCGAGGGGATTCCCGGTGCCGATATCCTCCGAAGGGTCATTGTCGATACGGACCATGACGTCGCTGGTGAAAAGCCCGCGACCTTCGGCGTTGACGGTCGCCCCCATCTGGAGGACGCCGGTGGATCCGGATTTGACCATGAATGCCAGGTCATCGAAATTGTCGGGACCGGAGAGCTGAATCCCTCCGTAGGGAGTCTGGATGACGGGAGTGCTGGTCGAGTTGTCGACGCTGACCGTGGTCCAGTTCGTACCGTCCAGAGAATAGCGGGCTTCAAACGCCGTGTTGTTGCCGGCGGTCACGCCAGCATCCACAACCTCGACGTACACATCCTTCTCGAACCCGCCCAGGGGCAGAGCCGTGATGGATGCGTTGCCATCGGAATAAAGCACCGCGGACTGGGACTCGTGGTCGCCCTTGTACACCGCCGTAGGCGCGATGGTCAGCCAGGAACCTTTCGTGGTCGACAGGTTCGTCTCCGGCGAAAGGCTGACCGTGTAGTCCGTCCCGAGATCAAGACTGATCCCGCCCAAGTCAAGCCGGCCGTCCGCACCCACGGTCGTCGTCGTCCACGTGGTGCCGCCGTCCTTGCTGTAGCGGCACGTCTGGTTGGCGGCATTTACGGGGGCCCCCTCCGCGCCCACGAACTGGACCACAAAACTGCGACTCGCCTGGCCCGTGGCCAATCCGAGGCTGTTGCCGTCCTGGTCGTACACCATGAGCGCCTCCTCGAAGGCGCTCTCGTCAAATTTCTGGCCGCCGAAAATCGCATTCCCCTCGAAACGTGAGTTGGCCAGATTGACCAGCTGGCTGAAAAGCTGGCGGACTTCGTAGGAGGTCGCCTCACGATCGGAGGCGGTCATTGTCCCGGAAGCGCCCTGCTCGGCCAGGCCCTTGAGTTTCGTCAAAATGGTGCTGGCCTGGATCATGGATTCATCGGCCAGACCGAGCCAGCCCTTGGCCGTGTCGATGTTGGTGCGATACTGGTCGATGGAGGCCAGGGAGGTGCGGTAATTGAGCACGCGGGCAGTACCTACCGGGTCATCGGAGGGCCTGTTGATGCGCTTCTGGCTGGAAGCCTGCATGTTCAGATCCATGAGCCGGGACTGGGTGTCCTGCAGATTGTACAGAAAATTGCTGTACTGGTTACGAAGGGATACGCGCATGGCCCGCCTCCATTAGTTCTTGAGTCCCAAAAGCACTTCCAGCATGGACTCGGCCGTTGTGATCAGCTTGGCAGCTGCCGTGTAGGCGTGCTGAAACTTGATCAGGTTGGTCATTTCCTCGTCCAGGTTCACGCCCGAGACGGATTCCTGCCGCGACCGCAAATCGTTGGCCAGAGCCTCCTGATATTCCGCGTTGAACTTGGCGGACTGCGTGTCCGACCCCGCCTTGGCGACCAAGGTGGAATAATATTCCCCCAGTGTCTGGCGCGTCGTGCCCTCGCCCACGGTGCGCGTGGCCACTGCCTTGGACTGCAAGGCCGCGATGGCGGCGGCCGTAGTGTTGTCGCCCTCGTTCATTTCCCCGGCACCATTGACGTGGCCGGTATTGATACGGGCAGAATCGCTGCGCACGCTGTTATTGATCGACAGGGTTCTGGCGTCGGAGCCTTCGAAAAATGTGTTGATGCCGAGTGCGGCCAACAATCCGGTCGTATCGGAGCCAAAGGCGAAATCATGACCGGCGTCGGAAGTGATCTGCAGGTGATTATCCAGCACGGAAGCGGTGAGGGTTCCGCCGAAAGTGTTGTTGATTGCGTCGACGACGTCCTGCAGGCTGTGTTCTGTCGGATCGAAGTTCTGGACTCCGGCCGTTCCTGAGTCAAAATCCAGAGCCTGAAACTGCACCATCGCTCCGGTGGCCTTGTCGTAAACCCCGATCATGAGGTTGCCGCTCTCCAGCTTGTCGCCAAAGATCAGCCCCGCGTCGACGCCAAGATCGGCATCCTTGTCCACCAGCCCGTAGGTACCGACAACTTCCTCGAAACGGTCAAGGCCCGTGCCCTGGGAATGAATCCGGTTGACCTCCCAGGCCAGGCTCTTGGCGAAGGCGTCGAGCTTTTCAAGATAGCCGCCGATGCTCGAATCCCGGAACTGGAAATACCCGGCCAGGCTGCCGCCGGTCAGACGGCGTTCATTGTCCTCCCCGTTGCTCAGAACCTGGGGAGTGATGTTGATCTTGGAGGCGGACGTTTCGTACCAGAAAACCGATTTGTTGGGCAGAATCTTGAAACGGTCCCCGGCGGTGAGGGTGTCACCGGTCTCGGGAGAAAAAAGCACGGAACCCTTGCCGTCGGGGAGCAGCACGCCCTCATCCGTGACAGTGAAAACACCCAGCCCGTTTTCATCCGTAAGCCAGGTCTTGCCTCCGTCCACGGAAACCTTGAAGGTCACGGCACCGCCCGACACCAGCCCGGGGTTCACGATTTCAAGCGTGTACTCGCTGGAGCTCTTGCCATTGAACGAAACGCTCCCCTCATACGTCGAGGCGCTGTCCAGGGATGCTGAAAACGGGGCCGACTCGAAGGCCAGCCTGAAAGAATTGCTGCCATCGACCAGCGTATGCCCGGCCCTGGTGGTGATGATCACATTGCCCAGGCCGTTATCTATGTAATTGATGTCGATCTTCTCGGCCAGATCGCGAACCAGTGTCGCACGCTGATCCCGCAGGCCGTTGGCGTTGTTCTTGCCCGTCTCTTCGGTCACGGTGATCTGACTGTTCAACTCGGCGATACTCGTCAGGAGTGTGTTTATCTCCTTGACTTCCGCGTCGATGGTGTCGTCCGTCTGCCCCTGCAACCGCTGCAGGTCCGCCTGCACGACCCCGATGGCCTGCTCCAGGTTGGAGGCATGCCCGAGCAGGGCCGCGCGCACGCTCGTGTCCTCGGGATTGGTGGACAGGGTCTGCCAATCGGCCCAGAACGCCGACAGGGCCGAGTTGACCCCTTGTGAGTTGGACTCATTGAAGATCATCTCGACGTTCTGCAGATTCTCGTAAAGCTTCTGCCAGCGCTGCTGCTCCGAACTCTTGGTATTGTAGAGAAGCTCGGTGAATTCATCGAAATATCGGACGACTTCGGCCGCGTTGACTCCCGTCCCGAGCTGGCCCGGAGTGTAATTGATGTAATAGCCATCCTCGAAGCGCACCGCCTGACGGCTGTAACCTTCGGTATTGGCGTTCGAGATGTTGTTGCCCACGACCTCGATGGCCGCCTGATTGGCAAAAAGGGACTGCTTCCCGATATTGAGCAGTGACGCGATGCCGGGCATCAGAGCCTCCCGCGCACCAGAGTCGCCGTGGCCGTGCGATCCTGCCACGTCCCCTTGGACGAGTAGGTATTGCGTTCCCTCGGCGCGACCTGATTCTGAAAATGAGTGAGCAGCACGCCGCTCTGCTTCCACAGAGCCATGGCCAGATCGGCATTGATCGAGGCCAGTTGTCCACTGTCCTGCTCATGGGTGATGATCCTTGCCCGCCACGTCTCGAGGATTCGTCTGTCCGCCGCGGACAGCGTCTCCAGAAAGACCGCCAGATTGGTCATGCCCGCCGATTGCAGGCGATGGGTCAGAGCTTCGCGCTCACGCACGAGCTGCCTGATCAGGTCCTGGATGCACATCTCAAGTCCCGTCACCTGATCCGGTGCGCCGGCCCGCAGCAAGGAGTACTCCTCGCGCAGGAGCTGGCAGAGAAGCTCCGTGCCCTTGGCCTGGCGGATGAGACTGCCAAGAATGATCTGTTGCATATGGTTTTCCTTACTCGTGAACGGCAGTGAAAATTAAGCCAGAGGCAGGAAATCCCTGCTTGGCGCACCCTTCATTTCCCTGATCACTGCAAAATGCCGACCAGCGCGCAGCGGGCCATCAAAAGGCTGCGCCAGAGGCCCTTTCCCGTGCCGAACACGGGCTCGATAGCCCCGGCCGCCCGGCAAGAATTTCCCTCGTGGACAAGCGCACTAGGGGCCGTCCTCGCCGTCCATGCGCACAACGCGCAGGGCATCCTCCAGATCCGTAGGCATGACCGCCGCCTGCCCGGCTCCGGACTGAGACCGCTGCTCGATCCTGCGGGCCAGCATTTCGGCCTCGTGCTGGGCCGTGATTGCAGCCAGCGTGCGCGGCTGCACTGCTGCGGCCTGGTTCAGGAGCGGAGTCTTGTCGGAGGCCGAGCCGTCCAGGGGATGCAGTGGAGCCGTAGAGGTCGTGTCGCGGCTGGCATTGACCAGTCGTTCGGAGAGATTGGCATACAGCACGTCGGACAAACCGATACCCCCGCTTCGCGACATCTTGAGCGACAGCTCCTGGTCGAACATGGACAGGTAGCTCTCTTCTTCCTTGGACTTGAGCAACCCTTCCTTGGGCACGGAAGCGCGCATCTGCTTCCAGATCTGGCCGATGAAAACGGCTTCGAAATCCTGGCAGGCTTTCTTGAGCTTGACCTCGTCCAGGCCCTTTTCGGGCTGCACCCGGGCGCGCAGATCGTGCAGGCGCTCCTGCAGGCTTTGCGTCGGATCAGGTTCGGGCAGGCCCTTGGTGATAATCTCGTTCATGCTGCCTCCGCTGGCTAGATGACCTCAAGATCGGCATGCAGGGCGCCCGCCGATTTCATGGTCCGCAGAATGGAAATGAGGTCCCGAGGCGTGGCGCCGATGGCGTTCAGGCCATCGACCAGCTCCTGGATGGAAGCCCCGGCCATGAGGACGAGCCTTCGCTGTTCTTCCCGCACGCCGAGCTCGGTGGCCGGGGTGACGACCGTCTGACCCGGGGAGAACGCTCCGGGCTGGGAAACCTGGGGCTGCTCGGAAACGACCACGTTCAGGTTGCCGTGGGAAACGGCCACCTTGGCCAGGGTGACGTTGGCCCCCAGCACCACGGTGCCGGTCTTTTCATCGACAACCACCTTGGCCCGGCTGTCGGGTGTGACTTCCAGATTCTCAAGAGAGGCCATGAGCGTGACGATGTCGCCCTGATACCGGGGAGGAATCCCGAGCCTTATGGAAGAGGCGTCCTGGGCATGGGCGTACTGGCCGCCGATGGCCTTGTTCAGTGTGTCCGCAACCTGTTTGGCCGTGGAAAAATCCTCCACGCCGAGCTGGATGGTGATGTCCTGTTGTTCGTTGAAGCTGAAAGGCACGCTGCGCTCGATCACCGCGCCGCCGGGGATGCGGCCCACGGTGGTGATGTTCTTGGTCGCCGAAGCCGCGTCTCCTCCCGCCGAAAAACCGCCCACGGCCAGGGACCCCTGGCACAGGGCGTAAATGCTGCCGTCAATGCCCTTGAGCGGAGTCATGAGCAGCACGCCGCCCAGCAGCGAGGACGCGTCCCCCACGGAGGAGACTGTCGCGTCGAGCCGGGACCCGGGTCTGGCCGAGGCCGGCATCTTGACCGTGACCATGACCGCGGCGACGTTTTTGGGCTTGAGCGCCGCCCGATCAACCTTGACTCCCATGTTTTCAAGCATGTTGGCCATGGACTGGATCGTGAACTGCGAGCTGCTCTTGTCCCCGGTTCCCGGCAGGCCGACCACCAGTCCGTAGCCGACGAGATCATTGGAACGGACCCCGCCGAAGCTGGCGATATCCTTGAGGCGCACAGCCCCGGCCGGCATGGCCAGGCCCATGGAAAGACCGAGGGCAAGGAGCAGAAAAGCCAGGCGTCTGGTTTTAGAATGGCCACACATTGTCAAGTATCCTCGCAAGCCACCCGGGGCGTTGTTTGTCGGCCAGGACCCCCTCGCCGTAAAGTTCGATGCGCGCTTCGGCCAGGCTGGTGGACATGATGGTGTTGTCGGCATCGATGTCCCGATCCCTGGCCACACCCTGCACCAGCACGATCTGAGTCTCGCCGTTGACCCGCGTCTCGCGGGCCCCGACAACCTCCATGAGTCCGCCGCCAAGAACCCGGGTCACCCGGGCCGCCACGGTGGTGGTGAGGGTGCTTTCACGCTTGGTTTCGCCGTCACCCTCGAACCCGCTGGTGGATGACGCGCTGACCAGGGAGTCCGGGCCCACGGTCGCGCCGGGAATCAGCGGCAACTTGTCCTTGCCAAGATACGCGCTCACTCCCAGATCCATGGAGCTTGCCCTGTCCGCAGTGGTCGAAGCCTTGCTCTTTGACAGCGTGGTCTCCATCACCTTGACGAGCAGGATATCGCCGACCCTTTTGGCTCTGGCGTCGGCAAAGAGCATGGTCGCCCCGTCCGGATCAAAGAGCGACCCGGGATTCTGGGCCTCGGACACCCGCTCCTGGGGAGGAGGCGTGACCACGGCCGCAGGCATGGGCGGGCGGCCCGTGGTCCGGCATCCGGTCAGGGCCAGTACGGCCAACGTGAACATCACAAATCTTTTCTGCATATTTCCTCCCGGCCTACGGCACACGCACCGTTTCGGCGTCAACAACCTGCGCGGCCACCACTCTGCGGCTTTGCATGTTCCGGACCCGGATGGTGTTGCCGATGCCGCCGTCCTCGAGACTTTCGACCGGCACGGTCAATTTGAGTGTCTGCCCCGCGTAAACCAGGGTCAAAATCTGTCCCTTGGCAACCACGGGAATGAATTCCACCGCGTCAGCGCTGATGACCTGCCCCTCGCCCACCGCCGCGGTCATGCGCAGGGGCAGGTTGCCGCCGTCCCAAGGCGCCCGCGCCATGTAAGCCAGATTCTTGCGCGCAAAGCCCACCAGACCCGGCTCCAGGATGTCACCCCTGTTCAGGACGCGGGCGGCGCAGGGCACGGTCTTCCAGACATCGGCGAAGACCGTGCCCGTGAAGCTCTGTACCGGACGGCCATCCTCGGTCACGGCCTCAAGCCGCAGACTGATCCGTCCCGGAGCGGGAGCGCCCACGGGAGTGACCCGGATCTGAACCGGCCCCTTTTCGGAGATGAAGAGATAATCCGCCATGCGATGCTCGCGGATTTCCACTTCGCCCTCATAATGAGCCAGGGCGTTCGTCAAAATTTTGTCGATGGCCGGTCGCATGGACAGGGTGCTGAGCACCTGCCCGCCGCGCTGGACCTGAACCTGATCGGGAACGTCCATGGGCGGCAGGGCCGTCCCGAAACGCTGCACGATCAGCTCGCGCAACCTGGCCCCGTTGAGGCTCGCCCTCGCGCCGTCGAATTTGGGAGAGGCCAGGAGAGGCACCGCGCCGATGCCGGCCAGCAGGGCCCTCGCGTCCTCGCCCTCGGCGCGGGCCAGGTCGTTCAGGGTGATGGCCGGCCCTTCCACGCACACGGCCCCGGCCACGATCAGCCTGCCCTGGGCCACGGCCATGCAGGGACAGAGCAGAAGGATGAGCAGAGCCATAAAAAAACGCATGAGCTACCTCTTCAGCTGATTTGCGATCTGCAGCATCCCGTCGGCCGTGGTGATGGACTTGGAGTTGGCCTCGTAGGCGCGCTGGCCCACGATCATGTTGACCATCTCCTCAACGATCTCCACATTCGACATCTCGAGAAATCCCTGGGCCAGGGTGCCGGCATTGTTCTCGCCGGGCACGCTCTCCACCGCCTCGCCGGATCCGTCGGTCTGCACGTAGAGGTTGCGTCCCATGGCTTTCAGGCCGGCAGGATTGACGAAGGTGTAGACCGGAATGTCCGTGCCCGCGATCTCCCCTCCGGCCTTGTCCACGCAGGTCAGACGGCCGTCCTCGGTCACGACGATGTTCTGGGTCTCGGGAGGGACGATGAACTCCGGCTGCAGGGGATGGCCGTTGTCGGTCACGATGCGGCCCTCGCTGTCGAGCTTGAAGGCCCCGCTTCTGGTGTAGGACTCCTCGCCGTTGCGATCGACACGGAAGAAACCGTCACCCTCGATGACCAGGTCGAGCTGGTTGCCCGTATTCTGGAAGTCTCCCTGCGAAAAGATCTTGTGCACGGACACGGGCCGCACGCCCATGCCGACCTGCATGCCCGTAGGCAGGCGACTGCCTTCCTGGTTGGAAGAACCCGCGATCTTCATGTTCTGGTACATGAGGTCCTCGAACTCGGCCCTGTTCTTCTTGAATCCGGTGGTGTTCACGTTGGCCAGGTTGTTGGCCGTGACATCGAGATTGAGCTGCTGGGCGATCATGCCCGAGGCGCTGGTCCATAAAGCGCGAATCATGTTGTCTTCTCCTTGCGGGATCACCCGCGCCCCTCCTGCCGCCCGCGATCAGTCCGACGGCAGCAGGCCTGGGGATATTATCTGGGCGCACCGATCTCTGCGATGGCCTTCTTGTCCTGCTCAAACGAGCCGCTGATCATTTTCTGGTAGGCTTCAAAAGCGCGCATGGCCTCGATCATGTTGACCATCTCCGAGACCACGTTCACGTTGGCCGCCTCCAGAAATCCTTGCTCCACAGTGGAATCCTCGGCCGGAAGGGTCTGCGCGTCAGCACCGGGGCGAATGCGAAGCAGGGAGTTGCCCATCTTCTCAAGTACCCGTGGGTCCTCGACCCGGACCAGATCGATGGTGTCGACGAGTTCTCCGTCAACGGTAAACCCTCCGTCGGCATCGACCAGCACGGAGCCCGTCTCGGGTATCTGCAGGGGGCCACCCTGGCCCAGAAGCTGATTGCCGTGGGCGTCCACGACAAAACCTTCAGCCGAACGATGGTACACGCCCTGACGGGTCAGAAATTCCCCCTCGGGAGTCTGGACCCGGAAAAAACCGTCCCCCGCTATGGCCAGGTCCAACGGATTGCCCGTACTCTTCATGGGGCCCTGGGACATGTCGATGACCGCCTCGGAGATCCTGGGCTGCGCCAGAAGATTGGGTTGCGGCCAGGGCACCTTGTCGTTCAGGGTGGTGTTGGGGTCGATCATGTCGTGGGCATAACGGCGAAAAGTGTCCCGGAAGGCCAGATTCTCGCTCTTGAATCCCGTCGTGTTCACGTTCGCCAAATTATTGGCGATGCTATCCAGTCGATGCTGTTGTGTAAGAGCCCCGAATACGGCGCTATAACTGCTGTCTTGCATGGGGGTCCTCCTTGGTAACGCTCATTGAGCAAATACCAGGCCACTTGAGATGCATGATCGCAGGGTTCACAAGGGCCGCTGGAAAAAAACACTTGACTGCCATCCCCCCCCTCATGCAAGGGAAACGGTTGCAGAGCGGGTGTAGCTCAATGGCAGAGTACAAGCTTCCCAAGCTTGGAGTCGCGAGTTCGACCCTCGTCACCCGCTCCACTCCTGTATGTGGTCATACTGATATTCGGTAGCTGATGGGGGTGGGCCTTTTCGTGGTCCACCTTTTTTTTTCCTGAAGGCTTAAAATGGACAAAAACGAAATACACGCACGGCTCATGGAAATGGTGACTCCCCTGTGTCAGGCCCGAGACCTCGACGTCTGGGGCATCGACCTGCTTTTTGCGGCCGGGGGGCGGCACAAGATCGTACGGGTCTATCTGGATTCCGAACATGGGGTCGGCATCGACGAATGCTCGGAGGTCAGCAGGCATCTGAGCCTGGCCCTGGACGTGGAAGACATCATTCCCGGAGCATTCACCCTGGAAGTGTCCTCACCCGGGCTTGAGCGGCCCTTTTTCTCCCTGGAGCAGATGCAGCCCTATGTCGGACAGACGGTGCGCATCCGCCTGGAAAACCCGCTCGAAGGCAGAAAAAATTTCAAGGGGCGCCTGCTCGCTGTGGAACCGCCCCTGTTTACGCTGACCGACGACAGCAATACATTTGAATTGAACTGGGACGATGTGGGCAAGGCCAACCTCGTCTACGAGCCCTTTGATCAGGGCAAGAAACGATAAATTTCGGAATACGGCGGGTTGTTTCCGCACTGAGAACGGAGGACGTTCATGAATTTGGAACTCAAAAAAGCCATCGACCAGATCAGCAAGGACAAGGGCATCGACCGCGAGATGCTGATCGACACACTGGAAGAAGCCATCCGGGCCTCCGTGACCAAAAAATACGGTGACAAAATGGATATCGAGGTTACCTTCAACGAGGAAACCGGCGAAATCGAAGTCTACCAGTTCAAAATCGTGGTCGAAGAGGTCGAGGATCCCGATACGGAGATTCTCATGGTCGAAGCCGTCAAGCACGACCCCAACGTCGAGCTCGACGACGCCATCGGATTTCGCCTGCAGGTCGAGGACCTCGGGCGCATCGCCGCCCAGAGCGCCAAGCAGGTCATCATCCAGCGCATGCGCGACGCCGAACAGGAAATCATCTTCGAGGAATACAAGAACCGCAAGAACGAGATCGTCAGCGGCATCATCCAGCGCCGTGACCGCTCGGGCTGGATCATCAACCTCGGACGCACCGAGGCCCTTTTGCCCAAGGACAAGCAGATTCCGCGCGAACGCTTCCGTCAGGGCGACCGGGTCGAGGGACTCATCATCGACGTGCGCAAGGAAGGACGCGGGCCGCAGATCATCATCACCCGCTCCGACCCCGAGTACATGACCGCCCTCTTCCGCCGTGAAGTTCCCGAAGTGGCCGACGGCACCGTGAATATCATGGGCGTGGCCCGTGACCCCGGCCTGCGCGCCAAGGTCACCGTCCTGTCCCAGGATTCCAACGTCGACCCGGTCGGCGCCTGTGTCGGTATCCGCGGCTCGCGCATTCACAGCATCGTGCAGGAACTGCGCGGCGAACGCATCGACATCGTGCTCTGGAGCCCGGACATCGCCACCTACGCGGCCAATGCCCTGTCTCCGGCGCGCATCTCCAAGATCGCCATCGACGACGAGGAAAAATCCCTGGAAGTCGTGGTACCCGAGGATCAGCTGACTCCGGCCATCGGCAAGAAGGGCCAGAACGTAAAACTTGCGGCCAAGCTCCTGGGCTGGAAGATCGACATTTTCACCAACAGCCGTTTCAACAAGGTGCACAAGGATCGCCACCTGCTGGAACAGTTGGCCAGCGCGGCCCAGGTATCCATTGCGGACTTCGCCGAAGCCGGCTTCGATTCTCTTGAGTCCATGGCCGCCTGCACCAACGAGCAGCTGCTCGACATCCAGGGCATCAGTGAAGAAAACATCGGCGCCCTGCGCGGAGCATTGAACCTTCTCATCAGCCAGAACCGGGAAGAAACCCCGGAAGAATCCGTGGAAACGGAAACAAAAGGCGCGGTCGAAGGGGAAGATGCGGATTACGCGGACGGAGACGAAGCATAGATGATTCCAGCGGATGACAAGACTGCCTGCACGCAAGGACCGATACGCATGTGCGTGATTTGCAGGCAGCGCTTTTCCAAAGACGAACTATATAGATTTACCTGCCCTGTTCACGGAGAGCTCACTCTGACCGCTGACAGCACCGGAAAAACACCGGGACGGGGTTTTTATCTTTGCCGCGATGCGGCGTGCCGGAACAGATTCGAGCGATTCAAGGGCTGGCAGAAGAAATGTAAGGGGGTTGGGCATGTCCACTAGATTGCGGGTGAGAGACCTTGCCACGGAGCTTGATATCTCCAGCAAGGATTTGATGACGTTATTGCGGGAACTCAAAATCCCGGCCAAGAGCCATATGAGCAGTCTGACCGACGAAGAGGTTGGGCAGGTCCGCAATCACCACCAGAACCGGGCCGCGGCGCCCCAGGTCGTGGACACGCGCGCTACCTCGGGAGTCATCGTGCGCAAGCGGCACAAGGTCACGGCCGCAGAGTCCCAGGATGCGGACGACGACGCACAGCCCAAGGACGAAACTCCCGCCGAAACTCCGGCAGAGGAAGCAGCCGAGACTGTGACGGAAACGGCCGAAAAGCCCAAGGCACGCAAGCCTTCGCAGGCGGTCATCGTCACTCCGGCGCGCATCATCGAGGAAGTCCAGAGCGACAAGGCCGTGGCTGAAAAACCTGCAGAGCAAGAAGCGCCCGCAGCCGAGACCCCGGTCGCAGCAGCTCCCGTTTCCGTTGAAGCGACACCTGCAGAGCCTGTTGCCGCCGAATTAGCCGCTGCCGGCGACGCCACCGTCGAAGAAACCGCCCAGGCATCCGCCGTGACTCCCGCCGAAACCGGCGAAGAGACGCCCCAGGAAATCGAAGGCGAGTCCGAGGAAGCCAAGCGCGCCCGCAAAAAGACCAAGAAAGCCAAGCCCGCGCCTCCTTCCGTCCAGGTCAAGATCATCTCCAGGCCCACCATCGTTGAATTTCCCGATACCCGCGTGGACGGCCAGCCGGTTCGGCCCATGGGTCCGGCAGCGCGCCCCATGGGGCCTGCAGGCTATACTCCACGGCCCTCCGGACCGGGCGGACGCCCCTCAGGACCTGGTGGTCCCGGCGGTCCCGGCGGCCAACGCCCGAGCGCCCCGCGCCCTTCCGGCCCGGCAGGTCTCGGCGCTCCGCCACGTCCCGCCCCTGAAACCGAAGGCGCAAAGGACAGCCGCGGCAAGAAAAAGAAGGGTCGCCGCACCGTTGAGGCTGCCGATCTGTACCGCAAGGAAGAATTCTCCATGGGCAAGGGCAAGAAGGCCCAGCGCGCCGAGGCGCGCAGAGCCGGCGGAGCCCGGGCCCAGGCGCAGAACACGCAGCCGCTCAAGGCATCCAAGCGCAAGATTCGCATAGATGACACTATCCGGCTGACGGATCTGGCCCATCAGATGGGCATCAAGGCCCAGGACCTGATCAAGAAGCTCTTTTCCATGGGCGTGATGGCCACCATCAACCAGTCCCTGGATTTCGACACGGCTCTGCTTCTGGCTGCCGAGTTCAAGTATGAAGTAGAAAGGGCCGGATTCTCCGAAGACGACTTCCTGCTGCCCAAGGAAGCTGACAAGGCCGAGGATCTGAAGCCCCGTCCCCCCGTCGTGACCATCATGGGCCATGTCGACCACGGCAAGACCTCGCTCCTTGACGCCATCCGCTCCACGAGCGTGGCTTCGGGCGAAGCCGGCGGCATTACCCAGCACATCGGCGCCTACCACGTGGCCACGTCACGCGGTGAGATCGTCTTCCTGGACACCCCCGGCCACGAGGCTTTCACCACCATGCGCGCCCGCGGCGCCAAGGTCACGGACATCGTCGTCCTGGTCGTTGCCGCCGACGACGGCGTCATGGAACAGACCAAGGAAGCCGTCAGCCACTCCAAGGCGGCGGGCGTGCCCATCGTCGTGGCAGTGAACAAGATGGACAAGGAAGGGGCCGACCCCGACCGCGTCAAACGCGAGCTGTCCGATCTGGGACTCATGCCCGAGGATTGGGGTGGAGACACCATCTTCGCCCACGTATCCGCCAAGAAGCGTGAAGGCCTGGACGAATTGCTCGAGCTTATCCTGCTGCAGGCCGAAGTGCTCGACCTCAAGGCCAATCCGGACAAGCCCGGCCGCGGTCACGTGGTCGAAGCCAAGCTGGACAAGGGCCGCGGCCCCGTGGGCACGGTTCTCATCCAGGAAGGCCAGATCACTCAGGGCGACGCCTTCGTGTGCGGCCTGATCAGCGGCAAGGTCCGCGCCATGTTCGATGACCAGGGCCGGCAGATCAAGACCGCCGGACCGGCCATCCCGACGGAGATCCAGGGTTTTGAAGGTATCCCCGAGGCTGGCGACGAGTTCGTCATCGTCAAGGACGAGAAGGTTGCCCGCAAGATCGCCGAGGAACGCCGCGTCAAGCATCGCGACAAGGAACTGGCCAAGGAATCCAAGGTCACCCTCGAAAGCTTCCTGGCGACCAAGGCAGGCGAAGAAGCCCAGAACCTGAACCTGCTTTTGAAGGCCGACGTGCAGGGCTCCCTTGAAGCAATCTCCGAGGCCTTGCGCAAGCTGTCCACGGACGAGATCAAGATTGCCCTCATCCACGGCGGCGCCGGAGCCATCACCGAATCCGACATTCTGCTGGCATCGGCCTCCAATGCCATCATCATCGGGTTCAACATCCGGCCCACAGCCAAGATCAAGGAAGTTGCCGAGCAGGAAAAGGTCGACATCCGCTTCTACGACATCATCTACAAGCTGGTAGATGACATCAAGGCGGCCATGTCCGGCATGCTCTCCCCCGACATCAAGGAAGTGTACCTCGGCCAGGCCGATGTGCAGCAGGTGTTCAGCGTGCCCAAGATCGGCAACATCGCCGGCTGCATGGTCAGTGACGGCAAGCTCAAGCGCAACGCCAACGTGCGTCTGCTGCGCGACGGCGTGGTCATTTACACCGGCAAGCTCAGCTCCCTGAAGAGATTCAAGGATGACGCCAAGGAAGTGACCAAAGGTTACGATTGCGGCGCCGGTCTTGAGAACTTCAATGATATCAAATCCGGCGATATCATCGAAGCCTTTGAGCTGGTCGAGGAAGCCCGGACCATCTAGGCCCGGGCGGCCGTGAGGATCAACTGTGATCCTCACGACCTGAGAACAAAGGCATGGATTCCCGCCTGCGCGGGAATGACACGGAAGTGACGCGAACGGCCTGTGCGTCATCCCCGCGCAGGCGGGAATCCATGCTTTTCATTTTTTCAGCACGTTGGATTCACGACCGGTACACGACCATGATCATCGGCACCCTGCGCCTGGAATTCCGGCTGCACGGCGTTTTTTCCTTGAAGGAAAAACGAAAAAGCGCCAACAGCTTGAAGCAGAAGCTGCGCAACACCTTCAATGTGGCTGTGGCCGAAACCGAAGCCCAGGACTCACATCAGGCCCTGGTTCTCAGTGTGGTCACGGTTTCCAACGACACGGCGCACGTGCACAGCCGTCTGTCCAAAGTCCTGGCCATGGTGGAAGCTTCCACCGCCGACGAGCTTGTTCATGCCGACATGGACGTATTTGGAGCCTGATTTTTTATGCAAAGAAGCAATTCGAGACGCGCCATTCAGATGGGCGATCAGATCATGCAGGTCCTGGCCTCTCTCCTGATTCAGGAAGCCGAGGACCCGAACCTGGCCCTTGTCACCATCACCGGGGTGCGTTTGAACCGGGATTTCAGCATCGCCGAGGTCCTCTACACCCACATACGCGGACGCACGGCAGAGCCAGAGATCACCAAGGCGCTCTACCACGCCAAGGGTTTCCTGCGCTCCCGGCTGAGCAAGGAGCTCAACCTGCGCGGAATCCCGGACCTGCGTTTCAAGTGGGATACCTTTCTCGAAGACATGGTGTACGATGCCCCTCCTGAAACAGATAACTGAACAACTGCGGGACGCGGACAACTTTCTGGTCCTCGCCCACGTTTCTCCAGACGGCGACGCCCTGGGTTCCATGCTGGCCATGGGAGAACTTCTTGATGCCCTTGGCAAGAAGGTCGTCCTGTTCAACGAATCCGGCATACCCAGCCGTTTCGAATGGCTCGCGCCCAAGCGCGAGATTCTGCCCCAGTTGCCAGAGGACGAGCCGGACAACCTCATCGTCCTGGACTGCGGCAGCGCCGAGCGGGCCGGAGAGCTCATCGCCCCGTGGCTCAAGACCAAGAAGGTGTTCAACATCGACCACCACCTGGGCAACCCCCTGTTCGGCACCATGAACTGGGTCGAGCAGCGCGCGTCATCGGTGGGCGAGATGGTCGGCATGCTGGCCCGAAAGCTCGGTGTCCCGCTGGTGGGCCTGCTGGGAGAATATATCTATCTGGCGCTCATTTCCGACACCGGGGACTTCTGTTTCAACAACACCCGCCCCGAAACCCTGGAGATGGCGGCAGAAATCCTGCGCCTCGGGCTTTTGCCCGGCCCGTTTCATGAACAGAAGCAGTCCACCGGGACGCTCAACCAGCTGCAGATGCGCGGCACCGTTCTGCAACGGGCCCGTCTGCATGCGGACGGACAGATCAGCCTCATCTGCTTCACTCGCGAACTCTTCGAACAGACGGGCACCGGCCCCGAGGACACCGAAGGGCTGGTCAACACCGTCCTTTATGTGAACGGGGTGCTGGTGGCCATCAGCCTGCGCGAGGAAGAGCATGGCATCAAATTTTCGCTGCGCTCCAAGAGCAGCGTCAACGTGCAGGCCGTAGCCTTCCGCTTCGGCGGGGGCGGCCATCGCAACGCCGCCGGCGGGACTCTGCTCATGGACATGGAGCAAGCCAAGGCGACGATGCTCCAGGCCGTGACCGAGGAGTTGGCCAACTCATGAGCGCACCGTCACTGAAACAACTTGACGGGGTCCTGGTTTTGCATAAACCGGGAGGTCCCACGTCCGCGGATTGCCTGAACCAGATCAAGCGCCGCCTGGGGCAGAAAAAAATCGGCCACGCCGGCACCCTCGACCCCATGGCTACGGGCGTACTGGTGGTCCTGCTCGGGCAAGGCACCAAACTGGCCAGCTATCTGGTCGACGGCCGCAAGACCTACCGGGGCCGTCTGATCCTGGGACAGACCACGGACAGCTACGACACCGAGGGCAAGATTCTCGCCGAAGCGCCCTGGGAACACCTGGACCAGGAGACCGTGCGGGCCGAAGTACTTGGCTGGAAGGGGACCATAAGCCAGGAAGTGCCTCCGGTTTCGGCGGCCAAGCATCAGGGCAAGCCCCTGTACGCCCTGCACAGGGCCGGCATGGAAGTGCCGGTCAAGGTCAAGGATGTAACAATTTTCGATTCGCAGCTAATGTCCATGGAGCTGCCGAGTCTTGATTTTCGAGTCACCTGTTCCGCGGGAACCTACATCCGCTCCCTGGCCCACAGCCTGGGGATGCGACTTGGGTGCGGAGCGGTGCTCAGCGAACTGGAGCGGGAGGCAAGCCACCCGTTCACCCTCGCCCAGGCTCATGATCTGGAAAAAGTGCTGGAAAGCAAGGATCAGCTCAACGAACTGGTCCTGCCCATGACCCAAGCCCTGCCCCACTGGCCCAAGCTCGTGCTCAGTCATGAACAGGCCGCGCTGGTGCAGAACGGAGCATGGCTGCCGACGAGCCTTTTTCCCGATTATCCGGCCCAGGAAGGGGACCGGGCACTCATGCTCTCCGCCGACAGGGCCCCCTTGGCCCTGATGGAGGCAAGCATGCGCACGGGAGTACTGTCGTGGGTCATCCTGCGCGGGCTCTGGCAAGCCTGAAGGCTCTGGTTCGCAATTGGATATGGTCAGGTGGAAGAAACATGATAACCGGAGGATATGGCTGTGGTCTTAACCCCTGAACGCAAGGCTGAAGTTGTAAAGGAATATGGCAAAACCGAAACCGATACCGGGTCTCCTGAAGTACAGGTAGCCCTGTTGACCGAACGGATTACGTACCTCACTGACCATTTCAAAGGTCACAAGAAGGACTTCCATTCCCGCACAGGTCTCCTGAAGCTCGTCGGCAAACGCAGACAGCTTCTGAAGTACCTGAAGAACAAAGACATTCAGCGCTATCGCGATCTGATCGCGAGACTCGGTCTGCGCAAGTAGACATCTTCAAGGCGGGACCTATGGTCCCGCCTGCCCTTTATTTGAACCGCGCTCCCGGCAGCATCATATGCCTGCGGTTTTGTGTTTAGTGCATGGTTCAACCCGGCGTTGAGCCATGCACTAAACACCAAACCCGCCGCCCGCTGCCCTCGACAGGGAGTGCCCAAACCATCACGAGGCAAATCATGGCAGCTTTTCAGACCACCCGGCGCACCATCCCCATGGGCGACAGTGAAATCATCATCGAACACGGCAAGCTCGCGCTACAGGCCAGCGGCGCCGTGACCGTGCAGTGGGGCGACACCGTCGTTCTGGTCACGGCCACTCATCAGGCCCTGGACCGGGTCGTGGATTTTCTTCCCCTGACCTGCAACTATCAGGAAATGCTCTACTCCGCAGGCCGTGTTCCGGGCAACTACTTCCGCCGCGAAGTGGGCCGCCCCAGCGAACACGAGACCCTGACCTCCCGGCTCATGGACCGTCCCATCCGTCCGCTCTTCCCCAAGGGCTGCACCAACGAGATCCAGGTCATCGCCACGGTCATTTCCTCGGACAAGGAGCGCTCCGCTGACATCCTGGCCATGCTCGGCGCATCCACGGCCCTGCACATCTCCGAGATTCCCTTCGCCGGACCCATCGCGGCCATCCGCGTCGGCTACCGCGACGGGCAGTTCCTCCTGAACCCCACGGCCTCCGAGCTTGCCACGAGCCAGCTGAACATGATCCTGGCCGGTTCGCGCGACGCGGTGGTCATGGTCGAAGGCGGGGCCCAGTTCCTGTCCGAAGACATCATGACCGAAGCCGTTGCCTGGGGACATGCCCAGCTTGGGCCTCTGCTCGATGTCCAGGAAGAACTGCGCAAGGAGCTTGGCAGAGAGAAATTCACTGTCATTCCCCCGGCCGAAGACACCGGGCTGATTGAAGCCGTGGCCGAACTCGCCACCGCGCCCCTGACCGAAGCCCTGGCAGTGCCCGGCAAGATGGATCGCCGCGATGCCAAGAAGAAGGTCAAGCAGAACCTGATGGAAGCCCTGATGGCCAGATTTGCCGAGACCCCCGAACGCGTAAGGGGTGTGGGCGAGATCATGGAGAAACTGGAAAAGAAGATCGTTCGCCAGCGCATCATGACCGACAAGATCCGCATCGACGGCCGCGACCTGACCACGGTCCGTCCCCTGATCATGGAAGTGGGTTTCCTGCCCCGCACCCACGGCTCGGCCATCTTCACTCGCGGCGAAACCAAGGCCCTGTGCACCTGCACCCTCGGCAGCACCCGCGACGAGCAGCGCATCGAGACCCTGGCCGGCGACACCTCCAGACGCTTCCTGATGCACTACAATTTCCCGCCCTACAGCGTGGGTGAAGCGCGCATGCTGCGTGCTCCCGGCCGCCGCGAAATCGGCCATGGCGCCCTGTCCGAGCGGGCCCTCAATCCCGTCCTGCCGGCTCCGGACGCATTCCCGTTCACCATCCGCGTCGTCTCCGACATCATGGAATCCAACGGATCATCCTCCATGGCTTCCGTCTGCGGCGGCACCCTGGCACTTATGGACGCGGGCGTGCCCATCAAGACTCCCATCGCGGGCATCGCCATGGGACTCATCAAGGAAGGCGACGAATACCTGGTCCTGACCGACATCCTCGGTGACGAAGACCACCTCGGCGACATGGACTTCAAGGTCGCGGGTTCCCGCGACGGCGTGACCTCCATCCAGATGGACATCAAGATCGCGGGCATCCCGGCCGAAGTCATGCAGAAAGCCCTGCATCAGGCCAAGGACGCACGCGTGAACATCCTCGACCAGATGGAAGCACTCATCGCTGCGCCCAGAGGCGAGCTGTCCAAGTTTGCTCCGCAGATGGACATCGTGCACATCTCCCAGGACAAGATCCGCGAAGTCATCGGACCCGGCGGAAAGAACATCAAGGCCATCTGCGAAGCCACGAGCGCCGACATCGACATCGACGATTCGGGCAAGATCTCCATCTTCGCTCCGGATTCCGTCTCCCTGGCCAAAGCCCGGGAAATGGTCCTCTACTACGACCAGAAGGCCGAACTGAACAAGGATTACGACGGCATCGTCAAGAAAATCATGGACTTTGGCGCGTTCATCGAAATCCTGCCCGGCCTTGAAGGCCTGTGCCACATCTCCCAGCTGGCCCGTGACCGGGTCAACGTGGTGACGGATGTGGTCCAGGAAGGCGACGCCATCCGCGTCAGGGTCATCGACATCGAGCCTTCCGGACGCATCAAGCTCAGCCGCAAGGCCATCATCCTCGAAGAGCTGGGTGAAGAACCCGAGCCGGTTCAGCCCCGCTCCGACCGCCCACGCAACGACAGGCCACGAGGCGGAGACAGAGGCGGCGATCGCGGCGGACCGCGTCGACGTTAATTCAAATCAAAAAAACCCGGAAATTCCGGGTTTTTTTTGGTCCTTTTTTTGCCGACTTTGCATCATCTGCGGGATCGTTGCCGGATATATCTCTCGAATTTTCCACCCGGCGCACAACAATCCCGTTCCATGTGGACGTCAAGAAAGCTCCCGCAAACCTCAAGGCCCGCTGGCGGCATGGGCTTGAGGCTCGTCGGCTGTCTGACCGAGCCAGGCATCGTTTGTTGAATCGTTGCCGGATGTGCTGCCTGCATTTTCCGCCCTGCACGCAACGATTCAACTCTACGAGGCCGGAGAGGGAGTTCCGGCGGGTCTCAAGTCCATGCCGACAGCGGGCCGAGTTTCGTTTAAAGGCATTTTCTTTTACGTTTTACGTCTCACGCATTACGTTTCACGCAATGCGAATCAACTCATCCAATAATAAACGGCTCCGCAAAAGATCAAACTGGCCACGCGGAATCCCTGACTGCAAATGATGAGTTCCAGCGCCAGTTTCGGCTTGAAGATGCCTGCGTAGTAGGGAAATTGATGCCGGAAGGCCCGCATCGGTGAGGACAGGACGTTCCCGACAATGAGCGCCATGACCACGTCGCGCACGGACATGGACCCGGAGTCGAGCAGGGCTCCGGCAGCGGCCATGCCTGCCGAAAACTCGGCGGCCAGCTGAAAGACAATGATACCCATGGCTTTGGGGTGCAGCCATGACATGGCGCTCATGTGTTCGGCCAGAAAATGTTCGATAGCCGAAAACATGCCGAACTTGTTCATGAAATGAACCCCGACATAAATGGGTGCGGTGATCATGACGATTTTTTTGATGCGTCGCCTGAAGCGATTCCAGGTCTTCTGCAGCACCTGCCGCGCCACAAGCTTATCTTCGGCGGGCATTTCCATGGCATGACAGCGGTCCAGCCCGGTCAACAGAATCCGGCCCACGAAAAGAATCAGAATTGTGCGCAGCAGCGCCGCCCCCACCGTAAGGCCAAGATAGACCACTGCCGCGGATTTGAGGATGGGCACGGTGATGAAGATCATGCTCGGCAGATGCAAAAAATAGGTCGGCAAGCTATTGAAAAGATTAGTAAGAATCAGTTCCCTGCGGGACAACCGTCCCTGATCGTAGGCCTCGGCCAGCATGGTGTTGGCCGTGACCCCTGAAACAAAAGCCACGGAAAAACTGGCTGCGGAAATTTCGCACATCCTTCCGATGCGGGTCAAAGGATTCGCCAGACGCGCCATGAAACGCGTCCAGTGCATGGCCTCGATCAGGTTCCCCACAAAAAGCCCCACGGAAACAAGGCCGATCAGTTTGCACAAAGGCCACAGAATCTGCGCCCAAAATTCAGCCACGCTCATGTCTTGCGCCTCACTCCGTCAAACAAAACCCGGTTCCCTGATCGGGAGCACACATAGGCCACACACACGCCGACCGCGGCACCCACGGCGTTGGCCAGGGCGTCCCACAGATCAAAAAATCGTCCCGTAGGCAGGACGCCCTGTCCGAATTCAAGCAGCAGCCCAAGGCCGGCAGCAAGGCAGAACGCAGTCAGAAAGGTTCGCCTCCAGGTCGCAGGCCAGCAAAACGCCATCAGGCCATAGGCAAGGAAATGAACAGCCTTGTCGCTCTGCTCCGGAGCGCCGGACATATCCACCGGAATCAGAGAACCCACGATGAGGACGAGCACGTAGGCCGCCCAGAAAAACTTGTGCAGGAAGATGACCGTGTTTTCACGCATGGCCTCCCCTATGCCAAAGGTTAGTGCGGGGCAAGGGATCGGGCTTCTTGTTATTTTGGCGCCAAAGAATTACTGCCACGCCATGACAAACGCGCCCACCATCTGGATTAACGCCGGTGAAACCTCCGGCGACCTGCACGGTCAGCTTCTGGTTCAGGCTCTGCGTAAGCACTGCCCCGAAGCATCGTTCATGGGCATGGCCGGTCCTGCCATGCGGGAAGAAGGGGTTGAACCCCGGCTCCGCACAGAGGCCCTTTCGGTCATGGGTTTTACCGAGGTATTGGCCCAGCTGCCCAAAATCATGGGCCTTTTGCGCACCCTGAAGAGTCAGCTGGAAACGTCACGCCCGGACGTTGTAGTAGTCATCGACGCTCCGGATTTTCACTTCCGTGTAGCCCGAATAGCGCAGAGCCTGGGCATCCCCGTCGTGTATTACATCAGTCCCAAGCTGTGGGCCTGGCGGGAGGGCCGGGTTGCGTTCCTGCGCGGCCACATCGACCGTCTCGTCTCCATCCTTCCTTTTGAAGTCGAATTCTACGCCCGGCACGGCTTGTCCATCGATTATGTCGGTCATCCCCTGCTTGATTCCATCAGAACGCCCCGGATCATGAACGTCCGCCGCCACGACAACCGGATCGGCATCCTTCCAGGCAGCCGCAAACGCGAAATCACGTCCCTGCTGCCCATCTTCTCCCGCGCAGCCGCCCTGCTGGCCGCCCGTTATCCGGATCTTGAATTCGTATTGCCCGTGGCTCCGGGCATGGACCGGAAGCTGATCCGCAGTTGCTGGGTCTCGAACACTCCGGTCACCTTGGTCGAAAGCTCCGCCCGTTACGAACTCATGCGCTCCTGCCGGGCCATCATGGCCGCTTCGGGCACCGCTACGCTGGAAACGGCCCTGCTTGAAGTGCCCACCGCCGTGGCCTACAAATTTTCGAACCTGACCTATCTTGTGGGGCGCATGCTTGTGAAGGTGCCTTTCATCTCCCTGCCGAACCTCATCCTGGGCGAGCCTGTCTTCCCCGAATTCCTGCAGCACGACGCCAACCCTGCTGCCATGGCCGCCGCCGTGGCGCAATGGATCGAGGAGACGCCCTCCAGAGCTCGCGTCCTCGATCAACTTGGCACCCTGCCATCACTGCTCGGCAACGGCGGGGCAACGGAGCGCGCGGCGAAAATCGTCCTGGACACCATGCTTCGGCCTTAAAATCATGCACCCCTGGAGACGACGCATGCGTCACAGTCCCGGGAATTCAAAGATCAGGCTTGACAATCGATTCTCCATTGTTCATCTAACCGATCAGGAAACAAACATGAAAAACATCGTCACCCCCATTTCCATTATTATTCTCATTTCCGTGATTCCAGGATCACGGTCGGGGGAGTGACGCGTCTGCACAAGCGGATTTGCACAAAATGACAAAGCCCCCGACCGCAAGGTCCGGGGGCTTTTTTTCATGCGAAAAATGACAAAATCAGGCCCGTCGGGCATGCAACCATGAACATCAGGCCGCACGGCCGGCGGACACCGCCAGGAGCTCCATGAATACCATTCAAATCTACGACACCACCTTGCGCGACGGCACCCAGTCCGAGGAGCTCAATCTCTCGACAGAGGACAAGCTACGCATCGCCACCAAACTGGACCAGCTCGGGGTGGCCTACATCGAAGGAGGATGGCCCGGCTCCAATCCCAAGGACAAACGCTTTTTCGCGGAGATGCAGCAGTACCAGCTCAGCACGGCCAAGCTGGCGGCATTCGGATCTACTCATGCCGCCAAGGTCTCGGCGGAGAACGACGCCAATCTGCTCGCGCTCATCGAATCCGGCGCTCCGGTAATGACCATCTTCGGCAAGACCTGGGACATCCATGTCACCGATGCCCTGAAAATCAGCCTGGAACGCAATCTCGAACTCATCCGCGACTCCCTCGCCTTCCTGCGCCCCCACGCCAAAGAACTCTTCTACGATGCAGAGCATTTTTTCGACGGCTACAAAAAGAACGCGGACTACGCCATCTCCTGCCTGCGCACTGCGCTGGACTCCGGTTCGGATCTTCTGGTGCTCTGCGACACCAACGGCGGCACCCTGCCGGAAGAAATCGCCGCCATCATGGACGCGGTACGCACACGCCTGCCCGAAGCACCCCTGGGCATCCACGTCCATAACGACTGCGAGCTAGCCGTGGCCAATTCCCTGGCGGCCGTAAGGCACGGGGCCATTCAGGTCCAGGGCACCATGAACGGCTATGGCGAACGCTGCGGCAACGCCAACCTCTGTTCCATCATCGGCAACCTTGAACTCAAGATGGGATATTCCTGCCTGCCCGAAGGGAAGCTTGAACGCCTGACCGACACCTCGGCCTTTGTGGCCGAAGTGGCCAACCTGCGCTGCTTCAAACGCCAGGCGTACACAGGTCAGTCGGCCTTCACGCACAAGGGCGGGGTGCATGTCGCAGCGGTGCGCCGCAACCCCCGCACCTACGAACACATCGAACCCGAACTGGTCGGAAACAAGCAGCGCATCCTGCTCTCCGACCTGGCCGGACAGTCCAACATCCTCTTCAAGGCCAAGCAGTACGGATTCGAACTGGACAAGGGCGATCCCTTTGTCCTTGAGCTTCTGACCGAGCTCAAAAACCGCGAGGACCAGGGCTACGAATATTCCGCTGCCGAAGCGTCCTACGAACTGCTGGTCAACCGCGTGCTGGGACGAGCCCGCAACTATTTCAGGCTGATCAGCTTCCGCATCATGGACTCGGTCTTCACCGAAGGGATGGAGCCCTTCACCGAGGCCACGGTCATGCTGCGCGTGGGCGGAATGATCGAACACACGGCGGCCACTGGCAAGGGCCCGGTCAACGCCATGGACTGCGCCCTGCGCAAAGGCCTTGAACGCTTCTACCCCAACCTGGGCGAGATGCACCTCCTGGACTTCAAAGTGCGCGTCCTGACCGGATCGGTTCGTGAAGACGGGCATGGCGGAACCGCAGCCGTGGTGCGGGTGCTTATCGAATCAGGAGACCAGAAGAGCCGATGGACCACGGTGGGAGTATCCTACAACATCATCGAGGCCAGCCGCCAGGCGCTGGAGGATTCCATCAATTACAAGCTCTTCAAGGACGACCAGAAGAAACTGACCCAGGCCATCCGGGAGATTTGACGGCAAAGCAACCCGATGCGCAACGAGCCACCCGAAAAGAATGCCTCCGACGTGCAGGGGGGCTCACCCCCTGCACACATTGCTTTTTTTTCCCAGACTCTGCACACGACCGCAAGCGATCCGGCGCGGGCCAGGCAAGGGCTGTCGGCTGTCTGACGGAGCCAAGAATCGTTTGTTTCCCGGCCGCGTGACGGACAGTGCTCTGCCCTCAACCCAAAGCTCAAGGCCGGGAAGCATTACGAGGCCGGCGAGGGAGTTCCGGCAGACCTTGCCTGGCCCGCGCCGGATCGCGCCTCCCGAAAAAAAAAAGCCCCGATTTCACGGGGCTTTTTCCTTTTGGCCTGAGGTCCGAAGTTTCAGATCCCAAGACTTTCCTTCATGTACTGGAAATCGATGATGGAGCTGACCAGCTGTGAACCGTGCTGGATCTTGATCACGTCGCGCAACTTGTGCCGCGACAGGATGGCTTCCATCTTCTTGGCCACGGTGAAGGTATCGTCACGAACAACCACAATGGGCACTTCGAGGACCTCGGCCCGGGTCATGATGATGTCGTTGGGGTAGAGATTGCCGGTCAGCACCAGACACTGACACTGCCCTTCAAGGGCCACCAGCTGCACGTCGGAGCGGTCTCCACCGACAATGATCGCGGACTTCTTGCTCTTGCGGAAATGAGTCATGAAATTTTCGACCTGCATCGTGCCGATCAGAAAATTCTCCACCACCCGTTCGGACTTGTCCTGGGCGGTGATGACCTTGCCGCCCAGACGGTCGGCCAGATCCGCGACCTTGATGGCGCCCATGAGCGGATCGGACGGGATCTTGCCCAGAACCTTTATGCCCTTGCTCTCCATGAACGGATGCAGAAGCGAATCAAGCTCTTCCTTGAAGACCGGAGGAATGTCGTTCAGGAGCACGCCAAGCAGCTGCTCGCCGAGCAGTTCTTTCATGGCGATGAGATAATCGTAATTGAGCTCTTTGACGTAACGGTCAATGATGATGGATTTTATACCCAACGATTTGACGACGCTTATCCCGTCCACACCGCAGTACTTGCCCGAGTACATGCTTCCGGAACCGGCCACGATCATGACGTCCTTGTCCTTGCCGAGCTCTTCATAGGCGGCCTTGATGCGCGGCATCAGGTCTTCGCACTTGCCCGTGAAGGCCTTCATCTTGAAATCCTGATCCACGACCACGGGAGTGACCAGAGTGGGGTTGTCGGAAAGACCCAGAATGTCCTGAACGAAGAACGCGTCGGCATCGCCCAGCACTCCGTTCTTTTCCTGCGGCAAGGCCCCCACCGGCTTCATGTATCCGACCCGGTAGCCCTCTTTCTGCAGCTTGAGCCCGATCCCCATGGCAATCATGTTTTTACCGGAATAGCCGGATGTCGCCCCTACATAAATTCCTACCATATTCCCTCCCGATCAGGACTGCGAAATTATTTTTCCGATCACGGCCCGACTATTCAGACTGAGGCAAAAGAGACATTCGCGCTCCGGCCACCCAGGCCCCCCTCGACGTGACCAGAACAGGATCGAACTCCAGGGTGTAAATTTCAGGAAAATCCAGAGTCATCTGCGACACTGTAAGCAATACATCCTCAAGAGCCCTCAAGTCCAGCGCGTCGCGCCCGCGCTCCCGCTTGAGCAGAGAGAAGACCTTGAGCTCGCGCATCATTCCGGAGGCGTCTTCCAGGGATAGCGGCGCAAGGCGCATCGAATACTCCTGAAAAATGTCCGCCTGACTGCCCGACAGCCCGAAACGGATCAGTGGACCGAATTTCGGGTCGCGCTGGACCCGGATGCAGACTTCCGCCGGTTTGCCCAGAATCATCTCCTGGACCAGACAGCCCGAGACAAAGGCTTCGCTGCGCAGGCGCTGCACGCGCGAGGTCACTTGCAAAAAGGCCTGGCGAACCTCTTCGGAAGTCTGCAGGTTGACCTCGACCCCGCCCACATCGCTTTTGTACTCGATATGCGGGGATGCAATCTTCAGTGCCACGGAACAGGCCAAACGCTTGGCGATCTTGACCGCGCTCTTGCTGGTGCGGGCAAGCTCCGTACGAGGAAAGCCAAGCTCGTAGGCCATGAGCAGGGGCTGCATTTCAAAGCCGAACAGCTCGGTCTTGCGGACATCCAGACAGTCCTTCAGAAAACGCTCGGCCTTGGCCTTGTCCCGGCGGTAACAGACCTCCACAGGGTAGGATTTGGTCTTCCACCCGGCATAGCGAAGCATGGCCTCGAAACTGGCCAGCGCCGCCTTGGGGTTGGAATAGCAGGGCAGGCCGTGACGCTGCAGAAAACGTTTCTCTTCCATCACCCCTTCCTGGCCGATCAGGCAGACCGCAACGGTCTTGCCATCCGGCCTGGGCAAGGCGACCAGTTCGCGCACGATGGCCTGCAGGTCCACGCCAAGTCCCGGAGCGATGACCAGCAAGGCCATCTGAATCTGCCGGTCGCGAAGCACCGTGTCCAGGGCCTGGGCATACTGCACGGGAGTGGCTTCCATGCCTATGTCCACAAGATTGGATGTCTGCGCATGGCGGGGAAGAACGTCAGCCAGGCGGGCGGCCGTATCGCGGCCAAGGCGCGGGAGGTTGAGGCTGGTCCCGGCCATTCCGTCGGCGGCCAGAATCCCGGCTCCTCCGGAATTGGTGACGATGGCCAGATTCGGCCCCTTGGGCAGCGACTGGGTTCCGAACATGCGCGCCAGGTCGAAAAGAGTGGAGAGATTGTCCACCTGGATGATGCCCGCCTGCCGCAGGGCCGTCTGATAGGCCCGCTCCGATCCAGTGAGAGCGCCCACATGGGAAGAAATTGCCTTCTGCCCGTGTTCTGTCATACCGGCCTGCAGCATGATGACCGGCTTTTCGTGGGTGATGGTCTGGCTGATGCGCGCAAAACGACGGCCGTTGTTCATGCCCTCAAGGTAACCTATGATAACGCTGGTCTGGGGGTCTTCGGCCAGAAACTGGAGCATGGACGCTTCATCGATGACCGCGCGGTTACCGAGGCTTGCGAATTTGGAAAAGCCTATATCCTCGCTTGCGGCCCAATCCAGAATTGCGTTGCACATGGATCCGGACGGCGAAAAAAAGGCGATGTTGCCCTGGCTGGGCAGCCGGGAGATGAGCGATGCGTTCAGATGGTCGGCCCAGGAGGCCACGCCCAGACAGTTGGGGCCAAGCAGGGTCAGGTTTCGGCGCTCAGCCAGCTGGATGATGGATTCTTCGAGGTAGTAGCCCTGCCCTCCGATCTCCCGAAATCCGGCGGAGGTGATGATGACCGCCTTGATGCCCATGTCCGCGATCCGCTCCAGGGCGTCGGGCACAAGCTCAGGGACAAGGCAGACCACCGCAAGGTCGATCCCCTTGAGGTCTTCAAGATTGCCGGGAGCCTGCCTGGAGGTCCAATTGACGGGAACAATCCTCCCCTGATACCCCCAGCCTTCAAGATTGGAAAGCACGACACGGGCCGAGGCTCCTGCGCTGTCGAATGATCCGACAACGGCGATAGCTTGGGGAGAAAATAGGGCGTGAAGATAATCGTCTCTCATGGAGAACCTTAATGTCACTGGAAGTTCCATCGGATGCACTGCAAGCGCTGCAGAATGAAATCCATTATGAATTCAAGCAAGTCAAGCTTTTAATCCAAGCTCTCACACACAGTTCCCACGCCAATGAACACGCCTGTCCGCATAACGAACGGCTCGAATTTCTTGGTGATGCTGTTCTGGAGTTGGCTGTATCCCAGGAATTATTTCGCAAATTCCCGGAAGTGCAGGAAGGCCATCTTACCAAAATGCGTTCCGCGCTGGTCAGTGAGGGCGCGCTGGCGCAGGCGGCCAGAAAGATTCGCCTCGGCGAATGCCTGCTCCTGGGCCGCGGGGAGGATGTGCAGGGCGGAAGAGAAAAAAATTCCGTGCTGAGCGATGCCCTGGAAGCGGTGCTGGGAGCCGTCTACCTTGATGGTGGCCTTGCGTCCGCGATCACATGTGTCAATTTTTTGTTTGAGGGGCAGTGGCCCGCGCCTCCGGAGACCTTCCGCCCGCGTGACTTCAAAAGCCTGTTGCAGGAAGCCACCCAGCGCATCTGGAAGGCCCGGCCTTCATACGCGTTGCGCGACAGTCACGGCCCGGAACACGCCAAGCAGTACACCGTCGTCGTAACCATGCCGGATAAAACCGAAGTGGAATGGGAGGAGCGCAGCATGCGCAAGGCTGAACAGGGCGCGGCCGAACAGGCTCTGCTGCTGCTGCGGAAACGCTTTCCCGATCTTTCCGGGCCTGAAGCGTAAGACCATCTTCACCCGCAAGAGGCATGGCAAGAAAACAAGCCGGGGCCAAAAGCCCCGGCTTTGTCTTTGATCATTGCCTTTGCCGATAATTCCCTGATTAGCCCTGCATGAGCTGCATGGCCATCTGCGGCAGCTGGTTGGCCTGAGCCAGCATGGCCACGGCAGATTGGGTCAGGATCTGGTTGCGCACGAATTCCGTCATTTCCTGAGCCACATCCACGTCGGAGATGCGGGACTCCGCGGCCTGCAGATTCTCGGCCTGGATGGTCAGGTTGGTGATGGTATTCTCCAGCCGGTTCTGCAGCGAACCAAGACTGGCCCGGATCTTGTCCTTGGAAATAATGGCGGTGTTGATGGCGTCGAGCGCTTCCTGGGCTCCCTGCTGGGTGGAGATGCTGAATCCCGCGCTCGAGATACTGCGGTCGGATTGGTTTCCTACACCCAGGGCCGAAGCGGTGGAATTGCCGATGGCGATGTAGTAGTAGTCTTCGCTGCTGTCATTGCCGGTGCCGAAATGGATCTTCAGTGCCCCTCTGGACTGCAGGCCGGCACCGCTGTGATCGAGCCTCCATTCGGCGGCATTCTGATACGAGGATGAAAGATTGCCGTTGAGCAGATAAATTCCGTTGAAATCTGTCGCATTGGCGATTCGGGTAATTTCCGAGGCCATGGCCTGGTACTCCGAATCGATGATCAGGCGCTGATCCGAACCATAGGTGCCGGTAGCTGCCTGGGTGGCCAATTCTTTCATGCGGATCAATTTTTCATCGATGACCTGCAGGGCACCGTCGGCCGTCTGAATCATGGAGATGGCATCGTTGGCGTTGCGGACACCTTGATTGAGGGACGCAATATCGGCGCGCATCAACTCCCGGATGGCGAGGCCTGCCGCGTCGTCGGCGGCGGTGCCAACGCGCAATCCGGAGGATAGGCGCCGGGTCGAGGTTGCTAAATTGCTGTACGAATTGGACAGGTTCCTGGCGGAGTTCATCGCCATCAAGTTGTGATTTATGACCAAAGACATGTGAGATCCTCCTTACGCTGGTATGCACGCGACATTGCACGCAGAATGCCATTTAAAGCTTGGCCTTTATTTTCAGCAGGTTAGAAATTGATCGCCAGCGGCATTCCACCAAAGAGGTCAAAATTGCCTCTCACGCCTAAAGTTTTCTCCTCTCTGGACGATTAGAAAGATGAATCCATCTATCAAGAGGAGGCCTCGGCCATGAAAATCACCTCTCTCTCCTACGAGCCCCAGGACCTGCTGGCGCCCGTTGAGCAAACCACGCAACTCAAATCCGATTTCGAATACGCGGAGCGCGCCGAATCGGGCGTCCTTCCGGGTCGGCCGCAAGGCACCACGCCTGACGAGTCGGAAGAAATTTCCTTGCAGAAGCTGCAAAACCTGACCGATGCGGTAGACTCGTACATGTCTTCCCTGGGCGTGAACCTGAAGTTTAACATCGACGAGAAAACCGACAAGGTTCAGGTGGAAGTGCGTGACCCCGAAACGCAAAAGCTGATCCGCAAGATCCCCGCCGACGAAATGCTTGATCTGGCGGCATCCATAGAAAAGATGGTTGGCCTTTTTCTGGATAGAGCGCTCTAGCCACTTTCTCCTGCACAACAAAAAACCCGCTCCGGAATTACCGTCGCGGGTTTTTTGTTGTGCGAGTTCAGAAGATTAACGCTTGAGCTGTATGAGTACGGTCAGCATCTGATCGACGGTGGTGATGGTCTTGGAGTTGGCCTGAAAGCCCTTTTCCGTGGTGATCATCTTTACGAATTCCGTGGCCAGGTCCACGTTGGACTGCTCCAGGGAGTTGGAGGCGATGCTGCCCTTGCCTCCTGTGTTGGCCAGCCCGGTGATGGGCGGCCCCGAAGAGCGGGTCTCGGAGAAGAGGTTGCCGCCCTCGCGGAACAGGGCGTAGTTGTTGTTGAAAGTGGCCAGGGTCACGGCGAAGAGCTGCAGGACCTGACCGTTGGAGTATCGGCCGGTGATGACCCCGTCACGGTCGACGGAGAGGTTCTGCAGAAAGCCTGCGGTGTAACCGTCCTGCGCCTGGAAGATGGTCGTGGAACCTGTGCTGTAGTTGGTGGACGAGAGCGCGCTGAGCTCCGTCGACGCGAAACCATTTATTGCATCGAGACTACCTACCAGTACAGGCGTAGCGCCTGACGTATCGATTGTCGGATAGTCCCCCAAATTGTCTTGACCGGTTGCCGCGGCAGGGGGAATAGCGGGCCCCGGTTCCCACGAAGAAGTCTTGTTTCGCACACCAAAGTTAATCTCAATATTTTTTGTGTTTTCACTCTCGGAGAGTGTTCCCGAACCCGTGGTACTGCCATTGGCGGTTCCCAGAAAGTTGGCGGTGCAAATCGGATAGCCATTTTGCGAGAAGTTTGCCGGAACCCAGGACGCGGCCAGCTCCGGATCGGCTGCAGGATCATTCACCGTAAACGCAGACATGTTCTCAAGTTCACCGGCCGCGTTGAAGGTCAAGGTGCCACTCATGAGGATTCCGCGCTTCTCGTCTCCCGCGCCCCAGAACTCACGGTTGTCCTCACCGGGCGGCACGGCAATTATGTATTCCCAGTACCGCTTGCCCGCGGCTGCGCCGGTAACCTCTACATTTGCGATGGGGTCCATGTAGACCGTCATGTTATGCGAAGAACCGTTTTCGTCGTACACCTTTATCGTCGTCTGATAAGCGTAGCTCGCCTCTCCGATCGGCTCCACAGCCGTGGCGTCATAGGTGTCGAAGAGGGCGGTGAACGGATCCGTCGGACTTACCGACTTGTCCTCGGAGCTGGAATCCACGTTCAGGATCAAATCGACCCGGCTCGTGGCCTGCGGCGGCGACTGAAAATTCTCCAGCTTCACGTCCTGGGGCACACCCAGAATCTGTACGCCGGTCGAGGTCTGTGCGGTCGTGTCCCCGCTGGCCGCCGCACTCGTGTTTGCCTGCTGCACTTCCCACCCCTGCAGGCGGTAACCACGGGGATCGACCAGATAGCCTTCCTCGTCGAAACGGAAGTTTCCGGCGCGGGTATAGTAGTTGACCTCCTGGCCGGCCGGCGAAACCATGAAGAACCCGTTGCCGCCTATGGCCAGGTCCGTGGCTTCCGTGGTGCTCTCCAGGGAGCCCTGGGAAAAATCACCCATGACCGTTCCCACGGCCACGCCACGTCCCACCTGGCCGCTACCTGAAGCGGTGGTGATCTGCTGGCTCAGCGCATCCTCGAAATACATGCGCGAGCCCTTGAACCCTATGGTCGAGACGTTGGAGATGTTGTTGCCGATGACGGTCATATCCTCGCCATGAGCCTTGAGACCGCTGGTCCCGGAGTACAGTGATGCTGACAAACCCATAACTACCCCCTTCTTGATTCACCGCAGTGACCTGTGAAATGCTTATTCTTCAGCCACAACCGGCTGGATGACCTTCTTGATGTCGCTGAAACTGATCTTGCGCCCGTCGCTCAGGCGGAAGAACGTCTCCCCGTCGCCCTGTTCCAGGGCGGTCACGGTGCCGGAGACTTCCGTATCAACAAAAACCGTTGCCCCGGTTGGGCTTTCCGCTGAAAAATATACGTTGTACTGGCCGCTGTTGGCCGTATTCCCATTGTAGTCCAGACCGTCCCAGGTGAATGCAAACTCTCCGGCCTGCATGGAAGTGAACTTCTCGGTGCGCACGATGTTGTTGTTCTCGTCGTACACATTGGCAAAAACCTGTGCGGCGGCGCCACCCAAGGTGAAGTAGACTGGGGTCACGTAGTTTCCGCTCTTGGTGATCCCATCTCCGGAGGCCGTGACGTCCTTGCCGATGTAGTTGACGGCGCTGAGCATGTCCTGCTGGGCGGTCTTGTTTGTCAAAGAGGTGATGCCCTCGGAAATGTTGGTCATCTGCTCCAGGCTCGAGAACTGCGCCAACTGGGCAATGAATTCCTTGTCGTCCAGAGGATTCAGGGGATCCTGATTCTGCAACTGGGTCACAAGAAGCTTCAAAAAGGCGTCCTTGCCGAGGACATCGTTCTTCGATGCCGTGTCCGCGCCGTAAAAACCGCCCTGCTGCTGCAAAATCTGATCAATCATGGCCGTCTCCTCTCAGGCAAAAATATCCAGGCCGCTTTGGGAAACTTTTTCCCTGTGCCCGCTATTGTGCACATCCTGGACCAGACCGGGGGCCACCCTTTCAAGAGTGCGCCAGCGCTTGGCCGACATGGCCAATTCCTGGTTCTCCTGATAGCGGTTGTGATTCTCGGCGCCCTGCCACTGCGACTGGCTCTGGGAGTCGGCCAGCTGCGTCTGCACTTCGAGTTTACCGACTTTCAGCCCCTGTGCTTCGAGCTGCGTGCGCAGCTGCCCCAGCTGCTCGTTCAAGGCCAGGGAGGTCTCCTGGTTGCTGGACCTGAGCACGGCCTGCACTTCCTTGCCCCGTACCTGCAGGATGACGCTGACCTGACCCAGGTCGGCCGGATCAAGACGGATGACCAGTTGCTTCACGCCCTGCCCAAGATTCCGGAAAGCTCCGTTCTCGACCTGCTGGTAGACTTCGGCGTTGCGCCCACTGACGGGGGCCTCCATCCTCTGCTGAAACTGGTTCTGGGCAGTCTGGGCGGCGGTCTGGGTCAAGGTCTGGGATTCCGAGGAGTTCTTCGTGTTCCCGGCGGTCTGGGCGGCGCGGGAGGCGGATGAGGACGATTTTTCCCTGTCCGGAGTACCGAAGAAACCCTGACGGGCATCAGGCTGTTTTTTTTCACCCTTGGAATCCGCGGCTACCGTACTCGCGGCTGAAGCGGCTTCGCTCTCACGCGCCAGGGAGGCGGCATCCTGTGATACGGGCTGACCGGAAGCGTCCTTTGCCATGGCGGCCTTGTCCGCAGCCGCAGGCAGGCCGTTGCGCGTCATGGAGCTAACGTTTCGAGCGGCGCCGTCCTGATCCTTGGCGGCGGCATGTTTTCGATCCGCATCGGTGAGCACGGACTCATTCTGCCGATCCTGCGGCGAAGGCGCATCTTCCTGGACTTCAAGCGTCAGGGAGCTTTTTCCGCCGGAATTTTCGGACGACGCCACCCGATTCCCGGATTGACCTTGAGGCACGTTCGGTGCTTCACCCTCGCGCCGGACCGAACGGGCGCTAATCTTTGAGCCCTTGCCGCTCTCTGCCGCGACCGTAACTTCGGCTTCCAAGCCCGAGCCCGGCTTGCCGGACAATGCTTCTTTGCCAGCGGCTTTCTGCGCCATTTCCTTCAGCAAGAGCGAGGAACCTGCGGCACGCGATCGCCCGCCCTCCTCTCCCGCCTTGCCCTCTGCCTTGGCGGCAAGGGATGAACCGGTACCGGCTGACGCCTTCTCGGCCTTAACGTTTTCATGCCCCGCCATCCGATACGCCTCCAGACGGATCAACAGGGCATCGATCTTCTGAGTAACACCGGAGGAGGCGTTCTTGGCGTTCCCCTTCGTGTGTTCCAGGTCTTTGTCGCCTTCGGCCCGCTTTCCCGTCGCCGCAAGCTCCGCTTTCAGGCTCCTCATCTGCTCGCCCAGGGTCACGGCAAGCTCGCTGCGGACCGCGGGATCGCTCTTTTGAAATTGTCGAAGAAGTTCGTGCAGGGCCGCGATTTTCTCGGAAATGGCGGACCCCTCGTGATCCGCGGCCCGCGCCTTGACCTCATCGGCCAGACTGTCCAGCAGCTCCTGCACCGCGACAGCGGTAGATTCCTCCGCATTATCCACGTCCCGGGCGCCGGCCTCTCCGGCCAAATCAGCATGCCCGGAAGCGCCCGAGGCGCCAGGTTCCTGCACGGCAGCTTTTGCCGCTCCTCCTGCGTTTTCTTCCACACGGCCGTCTTCATGGTCGGCAGCGTCCGGACTTGCGGAAACATTCTCTACTTCACTCGGAGATGACTCGCAGTAATCTTTGCCCCTTCCGTCTTCGACAAAGGCGTGATCATCCGCAAAAGCCTGCTCATGATTGCCGGAAGGCTGGGGCTGGGCGGCTTGCGGCTGTGTACAGGCAGCATCCGGCTGATCCAGGTGCGCCGAAAAAAGGTCATGAAAGTCCTGACCGGACCGATTGCCCATCAATTCAAACGGACTGTTCGCCCGAAAGGGCTGGGCCCCACCAGACATGGATGCGGGAAAAAACTGCATTCTTCACCTCCTGCTGGAGGCAATAGATCAAAAGACGGGCCAAACCGGACACGACGACAAACCCTCATCCCGGGAAGGGGACTTTTCCCCAGAGAAAAAACACGCACCACGCGTCCTACAAAAACCGCGACTTCTGTCTTACAACGCCTTTCTGATTTACTTTTTTCTTCAGCCCATGTTAAAAAAAATCGACTATCGCGTCATGGACAGTGCGGGATTTTCGGAGCTGGCTTCTCCGAAAATCCTTCGCTTCCCCGAAAATGGGAAGCACACGACAAACGCCCAGCGGCTTCCCGCTGGGCGTTTCTTTTATTATCCCCCGGCAGACTAGGCATTTACAGCTTGCGCGGCCCGATAATCCGGTGCGGTCCGTTTCCTTCCCGCACGTCGTCCGGCCAGCTCTCGCCTCAGGTGCGGCAAACCCCGTTCGATTCACCCATGCGAGAAAGCAGAAGCTGGTAATTTCGCACCGTTCGGCTGCGAAAACCTGCCTCGCAATAGCTGAAATAGTATTCCCACTTGCGCAAAAACCTCCGATCAAAGCCCAGCTTCATGGCTTCTTCACCCCGCGAAATGAGCGCAAGCCGCCACAGCTCAAGGGTGCGAGCGTAATGCAGGCCGATGTCGTCCATGCGCGTGATGCCAAGCCGGCTCCGTGTACCCATGGCCCGGGACATGGCCCCGACGGACGGCAAATGGCCTCCGGGAAATATGTGCTTGCGGATCCAGTCCGCGCCCAGACGGTAGGCCTGGTATTTCTGGTCAGGCATGGTGATGACCTGCAGCACGGCCCGTCCGTCCGCAGCGAGCAGACGGTCAAGGGTCTGAAAATACAACGGCAGATTGCGGTGCCCCACGGCCTCGAGCATCTCTATGGAAACGATGGCGCTGAAACTGCCCTGCACGTGCCGATAATCGGTCAGCAGAATGCTGATGCTTTTCTCCATGCCCTCTTCCTGCACCCTGCGCGTGGCCCACTCGAACTGCTCTTTGGAGATGGTGATGCCCGTCACCCGGCACCCAGTGCGCCGCACGGCCTCCAAGGCGAAACCGCCCCAGCCGCAGCCGATCTCGAGCACCTCATCATCCGGACCAAGGCCTGCCATGTCGATGATGGCGTGCATCTTGGCAAGCTGGGAATCTTCAAGTGAATCCTCCACGTCTTTGAAGATGCCTCCAGAATAGGACATGGTCGAATCCAAAAAGAGCCGATAAAAATCATTTCCCAGATCGTAATGTTCGCCGATGTTGCGTCGACTCCCGGCGACCGTGTTGGGGCGGCGCAGATGCGTCACGAAATTGAGCGCTCTGCCCGCCAGGGCTGGCCAGAAACGCCGGTCGTTCAGGACATCCTCCCGCTGCGCCAGCAGGCAGAGCAGACGGACCAGCCCCGGGCTGCTCCAATCTCCGTCGACGTAGGCTTCACCAAAGCCGATGTCCCCGGCCAGCATCACGCGGCTGAAAAAACGCGGTCTGTGTACCACAAGTTCGGCCGTGGGCTTCGTTCCGGGCAGACCGAAAACTTCTTCGCCGCCATCCGGAAGGCCAAGGGTCAGCTGCCCATGATCCAGTTGTCGCAAGAAGCGCCCCAGCGCCCATTTGCCAAGCTTGTCGAGCATCGTGGGCGGAGCCTGACGGATCGTCATGGACGAGACGGGTTCAGGCTTGGGATGGACTGCAAGCTTCCTGTGGAAATACAGCCGCGCCGCCTGGGCCACGATACGCGGGACAGTCAGGACCGCCCGCAGGGGATGCCTGATAAGCATCCGCGCCAGATTGCGCCCGGTCATGAGCTGTGCCACGCCAGTGAACGAAGCCTTGAGAGCCGGCTGTTCGTCGAGAAAATACGTGATGGAGACGGCAAGCTCTTCGCCGGGTTCGGAGAACATGAATTCGTAGCGTCCACGACGCGGAAAGAACGGAGAGACGTGAAAAGCCTTTCCCGCGCCAAAACTCCTCTGCTCTCCCCCGGGAGTGAGCACGTAGAGGTGGGTCTCGCCAAAGGTGTTGTTGACCTGCACCAGAACGCACGCAAGGCGGTCCGACGCGTCGTAACAGTAAAAAAAGCTGGCCGGATTGAAGATGTAATGAAATTGACGCAGAGCGGTGATCAGCACGATACGCGAAGGCACGAGGTCCACCCCGCTCTCCCGCAGGGCCCGCAGCACCTTGTCCCGCAGTCCCGCGTCTCCGTGATGCAGATAGTCGCGATCATGCAGTGCCAGGGGACGCAGCCGGTTGTGTCCGAACCAGATGGTATCGCGCTCCAATTGATCAAGTTCGTCAATATCCAAAGCATACAGATGCAGATCGTAATCAAAGCCATGCTTAACCTCATGAGTACGCTCATGGCTCAGAGTTCCGACATAAATCCGCGAATTCATTCCTCCCTCCTGAATTTACGCACGGCCTCGTGACTGGAGCGAACCGCGTCTTCGTGAAATCCGAATCCAAAATAGCTGCCGCAGAAATACGTGTTCCGGTGCCCGTTCAAAGACGCAAGAGAGCCCTGCGTTTCCATGGATTCCCTGGTGTACACCGGATGATGGTAAACGAGGCTGGCCAGGATCTTGGCCTCGTCATGGGGAGTCGGTCGATTGAGGGTGACCAGATACTGCTTTCTTGCGGCCAGGCCCTGCAGAAGATTCATGGCATAGGTGACAAAAACCCGCGCGCCTTCCTCGGCCTCCCTCCGAAAATTCCAGCAGGCCCAGGCCGTGGGCTTGGGCGGCAACACCGAGACATCGGTGTGCAGGACGGTCATGTTTTCCTCGTAACGCCAGGCGCCGAGAAGCCGCGTCTCATCCGGCGAAGGGTCGCCCAAGAGACGCAGGGCCTGATCGGCATGGGCCGCGATGAACACGTCATCAAAAATGCGCGGTTCCTCGCCGGCAACCTTCACGCTGACCCCGGAAGACGTACGTCGGATCTCCTCAATGGGCGCTTCAAGCCTCACCTCCCCGCGAAAACGGCGCAGAAATGCCCGGACGTAGCTGCAGCTACCGCCTGAAACAGTTCTCCAACTCGGACGGTCAAGGAGGGAGAGGAGTCCGTGATTGTTGAAAAATCGCAGAAAGGACAGGGCCGGGAACTGCCCCACCTGCCCGGCCGGAGTCGACCAGATGGCCGCAGCCATGGGCAGAAGATAGTTCTCGACCATGAAGGGCGAAAAGCCGCGGCGACGTACGTAATCATCAAGAGTGCCAAGCTCCTGCCCGTCCTGCAGATCCGCCTTGCCCTGATGGCAAAAACGGGCAACCTCGAACAGAAAACGGTAGTAGCGCACCGAAAACCAATTGGAGCGCTGGGCGAAAAGACCGGCCAGGTCCGTCCCGGCATAGGTAAGTCCGGTGCGCTCGCAATGAAATCCAAACGACATCTGCGTTTCCCTGGACGGGACTTCAAGCTCTTCCAGAAATTTGATGAACAGAGGATAGGTGGCCTCGTTGAAGACGATGAAACCCGTGTCAACTGGCGTCCCTTCGTCCGGGCCGTCCGGAACCGAGACGGTGTGGGTGTGACCGCCCAGATAATTTTCCTTCTCGAAGATGGTCACTGCGCGGCTGTCCTGCAGGAGATGCGCAGCCACGATACCGGCCACGCCTCCGCCGATTACGGCTACCGTCTTTTGGGTGTTCGCCCTTTCTGTATTCATGCAAACTCCGAATCGTCGCCGCTTGGGCGGGTTTTCATGGAACGCGGAGGCCAGGGAAAAAAGGCGCTGGTGGCATTTTTATAGGCCTCGAACTCAGGTTGCCCCTTGTACTTCTCCTCCAGCATGGGAATGCCTGAGACTTTAAGCAGCAAAAACCCGATGAGCACGGGGCTGACCAGACCATACCAGCCGTACGCGGAACCAAGGCCCAGGAAAAAAAAGCCCCACCACAGCACGGCTTCGCCAAAATAATTGGGATGACGGGTGTAACGCCACAGGCCCGTGGTCATAATTCTGCCCTTGGCGGCCGGGCTCCTTTTGAAACGGGTCAGTTGCCAGTCGCCCACCGCCTCGAAGAAAAAGCCCACCGCAAAAAGGAACACGCCCAAAAGATCGGTCCAGACAAGTCCGGGGCCGGGTTTGGCCATGGTCATAAGAACGGGCATGGCGACCAGAAACACGACCAGCCCCTGCAGCATGTAGATCTGCAGGAAACTGCGCCAGACAAAGGCCTCTCCCCACTGTTCGCGAAAATTTCTGTAGCGGAAATCCTCGCCGCGCCCCCGATGACGCACGCCTATGTGCACCGCCAGCCGCACGGCCCAAAGACAAAGCAGGCCAAACATGAGCAGCGGCCTGAAATGCATTTCCATCCCCCCTGCGAGCCAGCCCCCAAGACAGGCCAGCACAAAGGCCGGGCCATAGGCGATGTCGATGAGACTGTTGTCGTGAGCTCTTGTCCCGATGACGAACATTGTGTTCATGGTCAAAAACAGCGCCACGGCTGCACCAAGCAATACGACTGTCATGGGCTTTCGCCTCCCTGGGGTTTTTAGCTCAGCCGCACCCCGATGAGATAACTGCCTCCGGCGACCAGGGTGCACAGGATCGTGCCCCAGGCTATGTCGACCACCACGACCAAAACCGGCCAGTCCCGCAAGGTCGCAAGGTTGGTCAGATCATACGTCGCATAGGTGAAAAAACCGAAGAGCGCCCCAAACATGCAGGCCCGGGCCAGAGACTGCGCTTCCAGGCCGGGACGGACGGCAAAAAGAAGGATTCCCGCGATGTAAATGAAATAAAAAATGAACGCGGCAGGCCAATTGACCTCGGGGCTCAGAAGGTGGCTCAAGTTGGTCTTGTAAAAATTTCTGGCCACGAAACCCAGCCAGACCATGTCGATGGCGAAAAAGACAGGGATGGTGAAAAGATAGAGTTTGAACCAAAAAAACGGATTCATGCCCATACCTCCTTCCTGATTGCAGATCTTGCCCTCCGGAGCCTGCCGCGCCCTTTGACTAGGTATTACGCATAGGCGCCGTATCCATCTCCACAAGAAACTCCCGCCCTCTGACGGGCCCCGAGAACAAAAACGCCCGGTGCCAAACACCGGGCGCTATCATTTTGTTATCAAAAAGCAGGACTCTTTTCAGCCTCCGAACGAACCAGCCCCGATCACTTCCATGGCCTTGCTGTAGTGCACACGAAGCTGCCCCATCTTGTCGCCCAGATCCTTCTCGACCGGTCCCATCTCCAGCGGACACTCCGCTTCAAGCTGGGCTGTTTTCGCTTCAATCTCGCGTACCAGTGCCTTTATCTCGGCGACAGCGTCAACCAAAGCGCCTCGATCCTTGTCTCCGAGGTCCAGAAAGCCGACCATGACGTCATAAAGTGTGGCTTTCCATGCATTCAGCTCTCGCTCAACACCTTTACAATAGCCTTTGACGGCCAATTTTTTTGCTTCTTCAGTCGCACAATTTTCAATAGCGGAACAGGAAAGGCAAGGTCCCGGATAATCCATGTTTACCATAAGTGCCTCCAATAAGAGTTTGATGTTTGGGATAAAATATACGCCAAAATCCGATATCGTCAATGAAAACTGTTATTGTGTAATTAATGCCGTACGCAAATCCGGCAAGATGTATGACTCATTTCTGTCTCGGGAGGAGAAGCCGGGGCAACGCCGAATGGCGTTTTCACGCTCCTTGCGCATGCATGACCCGCACGAAGCGCCTTGCCATGGCATCCGCAATCCGCGATGACCAAGACGCAAGCGCGGAGGTAAACAAATGCGACCCTGGCTCCACATAATCAGCCGTCTGCGGCCCGCCACCATCCAGGCACACCTGATCCACATGGTGCTGGCGCTGGTCGTCATCCAGATCGCCGTCAGCTGGCACGTCATCTCCGGACTGACCGAGGAGATGCTGCACGAGCAAATCGGCCAGACGGCCCTGCAGACGGCCAGAACCATCGCCCAGATTCCGCGCATCCGGCAGGCGCTGCTTGAAGGCGACCCGCAAGGGGAAATTCAGACTCTGGCCGAGAACATCCGCACCCAGACCGGCGCATCCTTCGTGGTCATCGGCGACAGCGCCCAGAAGCGCTATTCGCACCCGGTGCCCGAACGCATAGGCCAAACCTTTGTCGGGGGAGACACGGGACCGGCCCTGCTGGAAGGCAAGTCCTATGTCTCCGAAGCCGTGGGCACCCTGGGCAGATCCCTGCGCGGAATGACCCCTATCCTGGACGAGGACAATGCCATCATCGGCTTCGTATCCGTCGGCTATCTTTCCGAAAGCATTCATCAATCCATCTCTGCACATCTGGACAAGCCGCTCATGTACATCCTCGGCATGAGCGTGGTCGGCATCCTCAGCGCCGTGGTCATCGCCGGTCGGCTCAAGAAGCTGACCCTGGGGCTTGAGCCTTCGGAAATCACCAACCTTTATCTGGAACGCGTCGCGGTCCTGCAAACGATCCGCGAGGGAGTCCTGGCCATTGACCATCACGGAAACATCCGCATGGCCAACCAGGCTGCCCGGCGTTACGCGGGTCTGAGCCTCGACGAACACTTTGCAGGCAAGCCCGCATCCGCCATCATCCCGGAAGCGGGACTTGGACATGCCCTGCACACGGGACTCTCCGAGTTTGACCAGGAACGGACTGTCAATGGCCAGGAACTCATCTTCAACATCGTACCCGTCTTCCAGAACCAGAAAATTCAGGGCGTCGTAGCCAGTTTCAGGCGCAAGGACGAGCTTGACCTCCTGGCGGCGGAGCTCTCAAGAGTGCAGGAATACTCCGAACTGCTGCGCGTTCAGACCCACGAATATTCGAACAAGCTGCATACCATCGCCGGGCTGATCCAGATCGAAGCCTACCGCGAAGCCCTGGAACTGGTAGTCACCGAATCCACGGGCTACGAGGAATTCATACGCTTCCTCGGTGAATCCGTCCCTCATCCGGTCATTGCCGCCATCATCCTCGGCAAGTACAACAGGGCCAAGGAGCTGCGGATCAATTTCGCCATCGACCGGGACAGCACCATGGCCGACGTGCCCAAATGGATTCGCCAGGAAAAAATCGTGACCATTGTCGGCAACCTCCTGGACAACGCCTTCGACGCCGTCATGAAGCAGCCGCAGCACCTGCGCATGGTCGAAATGTCCTTCACGGATCTTGGCAACGACATCGTTTTCGAGATCGAGGATGCCGGACCGGGAGTTCCCGTGGACCAGTACGAGCGGATTTTCGAGAAAGGGGTTTCATCCAAAGGCCGGGGACGGCGCGGAGTCGGACTGTATCTGGTCCGTCAGCGTTTGGACGAGCTTGGCGGCCAGGTCATGGTCAGCCGCGGCAGCCTGGACGGTGCCCTTTTTACCGTGGTCATTCCCAAGGAGCAGGCATGATTACCAGAGTACTTATTGTCGAAGATGACGTACGCATCGCGGATCTGCACCGCCGCTTCACCGAACGGGTCCAGGGCTGCGAGGTCGTCGGCATCGCCCATCGCCTGGCTGACGCGCGGGACATGGCCGAGGCCCTGGAACCGCATCTCATCCTGCTGGACCTCTATTTTCCCGAAGGCCCGGGCACGGATCTCCTGCGCGAAATCCGGGCCAAAAACCTGGAGATCGACGTCATCCTGATCACCGCCGCGCGCGAGATCGGGACCTTGAAAGAGGCCCTGCGCGGCGGAGTTTTCGACTATCTGATAAAGCCCGTCTCCGCCGAACGCTTCCATGAATGCCTGACAAAATTCTGTGCCTACCGTGAGCGCCTGGGCCTTGGAAGCGCCATCGAACAACGCGACGTGGACACGCTGCTGCATCCGGGCAATCCCTGTCCGCCCATGGGCAGCGGCTGCCTGCCCAAAGGCATCGACGGGCTTACCCTGGCCAAGGTCCGCAGCGTTTTCGAGCAACCCGAACCTGCCGGACGCAGCGCGGAGGATGTGGCCGAACTGATTGGCATCAGCCGATCGACAGCGCGCAGGTATCTTGAATTCCTCATCTCCGAAGGTACGCTCTACGCCGATGTGGTCTACGGCAGTGTAGGCAGGCCCGAGCGCCGCTATTTCGGCCGCTAAAGCGGGCTTCATGCCCCGCTCATAAGACCCTTCCAAGATGTCATCTCGGACGCCGTGAACAAAATGCGCTTAATTCGCAGAATGGCGCTTTCTCTTTTTACGTTCCAAACCGTATTTTTTTCTCTCCCCGTCATATCCTGGCCTAAGTAAAACTTGAGGTCCCTTCCCCGCGCGTCCGCGCCCATAACGTTTTTTGTTGACGGAGGAGTCATGAAACGTTTCTTCATGTGTGCAGTCATTGTGATCGCCGTAGCCCTGACCATCCCGGCCTTTGCCAAAACAGTGCTCAAGCTCGGCCATATCGCCGAAGTCAGCCATCCCTACGCCAAGGGCGCCGACCATTTCGCCAAGCTGGTCGCGGAAAAATCCGGCGGGGAAATGGAAGTCCAGGTCTTCCCGTCCTCCCAGCTCGGCAGCCAGAAGGACATGACCGAAGGCCTCATCTACGGCACCATCGACATGGTCCTGACCGGCACCGCCGACCTGGGGCAGTTCCAGCCCAAGATGTCCCTTTTCGACCTGCCCTTCCTGTTCAAGGACCGCGCCCATGCCTACAAGGCCCTGGACACCGTGGGCATGGAACTGGGCAAGGAGCTTGAGCCCCGTGGCCTGAAGCTGCTGGGCTACATGGAGAACGGCATCCGCCACTTGACCAACAACGTCCGTCCCGTGGCCACTCCGGCCGACATGGCCGGTCTCAAGATCCGCGTCATGTCCAACAAGATCTACATCGAGACCATCAAGTCCCTGGGCGGCTCCCCCACGCCCATGGCATTTGGCGAACTCTATTCCGCCATGCAGCAGGGCACTGTCGACGGACAGGAAAACCCCAGTGCCCACATCTACACCAAACGCTTCTTTGAAGTGCAGAAGTACGCATCCATGACCGCCCACGCCTACGCCCCGGAACCGGTACTCATCTCCATGATCACCTGGAGCAAGCTCAACGACGCCGAAAAGGCCATCATCCAGGAAGCCGCCACCGAGGCCGTCGCCTGGCAGCGCGAACTCTCCACCCAGCAGGACAACGAGTACTGGGACAAGATCAAGGCCACAGGCAAGATCGAGGTCATCGAAGTCGACCGCGCTCCGTTCATGGAAGCGACCCAGCCCGTGTGGAAGGAATTCGCCCCCACAGTCGGGCAGGACAACATCGACAAGGTGCTGGCCCTCGGCAAATAGCTCATTCCCGCAAACCCGCCCGATTAGCCCGGGCGGGTTTTTTTATCATCACATTTCTAGGAGGATTCCATGGACAAGCTCCTCAAGGGCGTGCGCTCGGTACTGTACGGATTTTCCGTCGTCGCCATGTCGATCATGCTCCTGATCATCTTTGCCCAGGTCGTGACCCGCTACATGTTCGGATATACCCCTGAATGGTCCGAGGAGCTGGCACGTTTCCTCTTTGTCTGGGTCGTTTTCCTGGGCTCGGCGCTGATCATGGGAGAAACCGGACATCTGGCCGTGCAGTTTCTGCCGGACAAATTCAAGGGCACCCGTTTCGGCACCTTTCTGGACATCATCATCAACGCCTGCGGATACGTGTTCATCATCCTGCTCCTGACCCAGGGCTGGAAAATGACCTCCATCATGACCTTCCAGCGCGCGCCGGGTCTCGATATCCCCATGAGTTGGGTCTATGTCATCATCCCCGTCAGCTGCGTGCTCATGCTCATGTACCTGTTCAGGGAGACCCTGCGCATCGTCAGGGACATTTCCAAATCTCGCGCCAGGCAGGAGGGATAGCCATGGAATACGTACTTCTCTTCGTCTTTCTGGGCCTGACCGCCCTTGGCGTGCCCGTGGCCTTTGCCCTGTGTCTGGCCGCCGCCACCGTCCTGCATTTTTTCATGAACATGCCCCTCGTCATGGTTTCCCAGATGATGTACTCGGGCATCGACTCGTTTTCCTTCATGGCCGTGCCCTTTTTCATGCTCGCCGGATCGTTCATGTCCGCAGGCGGCGTGACCGGCAGGCTGGTCAACTTCTCCCAGGCCCTGGTCGGTTCCTTCACCGGCGGACTGGCCCAGGCCGTGGCCGTTTCGGGCATGTTCTTCGCCGCCATCTCCGGGTCGTCAGCCGCCACCACTGCCGCGCTGGGCTCGACCATGGTCAACGAGATGGAGAAAAAGGGCTACACGCGCGAATGGGCCACGGGCATCGTCGCCGCCGGCGGCACCGTGGGCATCGTCATTCCGCCATCCATCACCCTGGTCGTGTACGGCGTCATCGCCGACACCTCCATCGGCGACCTGTTCGTGGGCGGCTTTTTGCCTGGCATCCTCATGGGCCTGTCCATGATGCTGGTGAGCTGGTATCTGGCCAAGAAACGCGGGCTGAAGCCCGAGGGCACATTCTCCACCTCGGCGCTGTGGACGTCCTTCAAGGACTCCTTTTTCGCCCTCATGACCCCGGTCATCATCATCGGCGGCATCTACGGCGGCATCTTCACCCCTACCGAGGCCGCGGCAGTGGCCGCCGTCTACGGCATCCTGGTGGGCCTTTTCATCTACAAGGAACTCAAGTTCAGGGACTTCCCCAAGATCATCTTCCAGGCCGTCATCGGCACGACCATCATCATGTTCCTGGTGGGCGCGGCCAACGTCTTCGGCTGGCTCCTGACCAACCTGCAGATCCCCCACCATGTCGGCGCCTTCGTGGCCAGCCTGACCTCGTCCCCGGTCCTTTTCCTGCTGGCCATGAACGTGCTGCTGCTGTTCATCGGAACCATGGTCAACGCCTCGGCCGCCGTGGTCATCCTCACGCCCATCTTCCTGCCTGTGGCCAAGAGCCTCGGAATCGACCCGCTCTTCTTCGGCGTGCTCATGGTCTGCAACCTGGCCATCGGCTGCATCACCCCGCCGGTGGGCCTGGACCTCTTCGTGGCCAGCGCCATCACCAAGGTGCCCCTTGAAAAGGTCATGAAGGCCGCCGTGCCCTACCTGCTCGCGCTGCTGGTCACGCTGCTGATCCTGACCCTGTTCCCGATCATCACCACCATCCTGCCCAGCCTGCTGCGCTAGAGTACAACGAAGCACCAAAAAAAAGGGGCGATCCTGACCGGACCGCCCCTTTTTTTGCGAACTCTGCGAGAGTCTTACTGCATCAATTCAGCCTTTTCAATGATGACAGGCTCGACCGGAACATCACCGTGCATGCCTTTGGAGCCCGTGTTCACGGCCTCGATCAGGTCCACCACGCGTTTGCCCGCGACGATCCTGCCGAAAACGGCGTACCCGAAATCACGTGTACCGTGATTCAGGAATGTGTTGTCCGCCGTGTTGATGAAAAACTGGGACGTGGCGGAATCAACCTCGCCCGTGCGGGCCATGGCGACTGTGTACTTGTCGTTTTTGAGCCCGTTGTCGGCCTCGTTCTTGATGGGTGCGTGGCCGCGCTTCTGGTTCATGGCCGTATCCATGCCGCCGCCCTGGATCATGAACCCCTTGATGACGCGGTGAAATACCGTCCCGTCATAAAAGCCCTCGTTCACATAGGTCAAAAAATTCTGTGCCGAGATCGGGGCCCTGGCCTCGTCGAGTTCAATGACGATGATGCCCTTATTGGTGGTCAGGGACACTTTTGCCCCATCCGCAAGGGCTGTGGACGAAAACAGGCAAACCAGAATCAAAGTGAAAAAAATCTTACGCATACTTTCCTTCCTTTAAAAAATGACGGCTTCAAACCACCAGATCTCCGTCTTGGGTTTGCGCCAGGAGCCTTTGGGCAGCCCGGCCTTGACACAGGTCTGGTCGAGAAAGGTTTCCCGGTCCCAGCCCCACTCCGTGGCCACCTGCGGCAACAGCAGGCCGGAATGCATGGATTTGCGGATATAGAGCCCGTGCCGTCCTACCTCGACCAGCTCCGGGTCGGGGCAGGGAGTCAGCGGTCCCATGACCGAAACTTCGATGTCCAGATCGGCAAGCTCCTCTGCCGTAAGGGGAGGGAACCGCGGATCTTCGAAGGCCGCCGCACCGGCCATGCGCTCGATGGTGGCGACCAGCGGACCGTTGCCGACGATGTTGCCGATGCAGCCGCGCAGGCGTCCCTCGCGCTTCAAAGTCACAAAAGCGCCCAATTCCTCGCCCAAGGTCCTGGACTCGAGAATCGGCCGCGGTTCGGATGCCAGGCCGAGATGATCCCGGATGACCCAGACCACGAGGTCCTTGCAGAAACGCTTCTCCTCAGCGGTCAGAAACAGCTCGAATGTATTCATGCGTTGCCTCCTTCAAGAATCAAAAGGCGGTTCCAAAGGCGGGTTGGTCCATAGCGGGCCCATGGCTCTGGACGCGTCCCGGACCACGACCTGCCGGCCCGTGACCTGCACACGGCCTTGGGCAATCCAGTGCAGGGCCTGTGGATAGACGCGATGCTCCATCGCCAGGATACGTTCGCCCAGCGTGGTCTCGTCGTCGTCCGGATAGGCGGGCACGGCGGCCTGGATGATGATCGGGCCATGGTCCATCTTTTCGTCCACGAAATGCACGGTGCACCCGGCCAGACGCACCCCGTGCTGCGCCTGCTGCCCCTGTGCGCCAAGGCCGGGACAGGCCGGGAGCAGGGCGGGATGGATGTTGACCACGCGCCCGGCAAAGGGCGTCAAGAACGCAGGCGTCAGAATGCGCATGAACCCGGCCAGGGCCACCAGCTCTACACCCGCCTCCTGCAGCAGCCGGACCAGCTCCCCATCGAAGGCCACACGCTCGGGAAACGCCTCATGGCGCACGCAGGCAGTGGCGATGCCCGCCTCCCGAGCCCGCTCAAGCCCCTTTGCATCGGGCTTGTTGGCGATGACGACGCGGATGTCGGCGTCGAGGCTGCCGTCAGCCACCCGGTCCAGTATGGCCTGCAGGTTGGACCCGGATCCGGAAACGAGGACGCCCAGCGCGATGGTCATGGACTTAACCCTTCACCAATGCTTCAACCAGGGCCGGGATGGTGTAGTCTTCGGGCATGATGTCGGGAGTGAACCCGTAATCCTTCAAGGTGCCTGCCGTCACGGGTCCGATGCAGCAGATCTTCAGCCCATGGCCGACATAGGGGCGCAGGGTGTCCGCCGGGACCAGGGCGAAGAAGTTCTCCACCGTGGAAGAACTGGAAAAGGTCAGGTAATGGAGCCTGCCCTTTTCGAGAAGATCGATGATCTCGGCTCCGTCCTCCTGGGTCAGCTGCGTCTCGTAAACCGGAAGCACGTCCACCCGGGCCGCGACCTTGGCCAGCTCCTCGGGCAGCACTTCGCGGGCGACCCTGGCGCGGGGGATGAGCACGCGCTTGCCGGCGATGCCGCGCTCAAGCAGCCCCTCGACCACGGACTCGGCCACGTACTTGGGCGGAATGAAATCGGGGCGGATGCCGCGCTCCAGGAGCGCCTCGGCCGTGGCCGGACCGATGGCCGCGATCTGCATGACGCCGAAAGCCCGGGCGTCCTTGCCCACGAGTTCGAGCTGGTTCCAGAAGTGGCGCACGCCGTTGACGGAAGTGAAAATGGCCCAGTCGTAGTCCGGCAGCCTGTCTATGGCCTCGCGAACCGGGGCGTAGTCTTCAAGGGGCACGATGGTGATGGTCGGAAACTCGTAGCAGGCGGCGCCCAGACGTTCCAGGGTGTCTTTGAGACCGCTGGCCTGCTCCCGGGCCCGGGTCACGACCACGCCCTTGCCGTGCAAGGGCAGCTTCTCGAACCAGTTCAGGGTGTCGTGCAGCTGCACCACCTCGCCCACGACCAGCATGGACGGGGCCTTGACCCCTTCGCGCTCGGCCATGGCCGCGATCTCGCCGATGGTCGAGACCCAGGACTGGTGCTCGCTTGTCGTGCCCCAACGCACCAGGGCGGCGGGCATGTCCGCGCGCATCCCGTTTTCCATCAGCTTGGCCGAGATGTAGGGCAGATTCTTCACGCCCATGTAGAAGCACAGGGTGCTGGCCGCGGTGGCCAGGGCCGGCCAGTTGTGGGCGGAATCGGGCTTGGTCGGATCCTCGTGGCCGGTGATCAGCGATACGGAAGAAGCGTACTTGCGATGCGTGAGCGGAATGCCCGCGTAGGCAGCGCCCGCCACGGCCGAGGTCACGCCGGGCACGACCTCGAATTCGAGCCCGGCTTCGAGCAGCTCTTCGGCCTCTTCGGCTCCGCGTCCGAAAATGTAGGGATCGCCGCCCTTCAAGCGGGCCACGTTCTTGCCTTCCCTGACCTTGGCCACGATCAGGTCGTTAATCTGATCCTGAGGCAGGGTGTGGTCGCCGCCCTTCTTGCCGACATAAATGATCTCGGCGTCGGGACGGCACAGGGACAGAAAGCTCTTGCTGGCAAGGTAATCGTAGATGACGACCTCGCATTCCTGCATGAGACGCTGCCCCTTGACCGTGATGAGGCCCGGGTCGCCGGGACCCGCGCCGATGAGATATGCTTTGGCCATGATTTATCCTTTGGTTTACATATTCCGAGATAGTTTACGCCCGTCGCAGCAATTCGGTACGAAGATGGATTTCACGCGGAGCCTGATTTGGCCGCGCTGCGCTCGCAATGACGGATTTGGCAGTGCGTCATTGCGAGAAGCCAGGCTCTGCGTGGGAGTCTTCGACGTGGCAATCCATGCCTTTGCCCTCGCCCTCAAAAGCGAAAGGCCTCAGCCAACAAATTCCTGCATCCTGGCCCGCAGCTGTTCCAGGGTGGCCTTCTTCTCGGCGAAGCTCTCCGCCTTGGCCTTTTCCTTGGCCACCACGTCCTCGGGAGCCTTGCTGACAAAACTCTCGTTGCCAAGCTTCTTGGTCACAAAATCGAGTTCCTTGCTGATCTTGCCCAGTTCCTTGTCCAGGCGGGCCAGTTCGGCCACGAAGTCAACCACGCCCTCAAGGGGCACGAAGAGTTCGCACCCGCGCACCACGGCCGAGGCGCAGCCCCGGGGCGGCTCGATGTCCGCGCCCACCGTCAGGGTCCCGACCCGGGCCAGGGCCGCTATCTCCGTTTCGTGCGCCTGCAGGAACCGCTGATCCTCGCCGCCTGCGCGGACCATGACCGTCAGGGGCACGCCCGGCGCAACGCCCAGTTCGGAGCGGATGTTGCGCACGGCCACGATGACGCCCTGCAGGAACTCCATGTCGCGCACGGACGCCTCGTCCTCGCACTCGGGGCGGACCTTGGGATAGGGACGCACGGCCAGGCTCTCGGCGTCCAGCGAGGGGATGCAGGACCAGATCTCCTGAGTGACAAAGGGGATGACCGGATGGGCGATGACCATGATCTCGGACAGCACATGCTTCAGACACGAACGAGCCGCAGCCTTGGCCGCCTCGTCCTCGCCATAGAGCTCGGGCTTGATCAGCTCCAGATACCAGTCGCAGAACTCGCGCCAGACGAATCCGTAGAGGCCCTGGGCCGCCTCGTTGAAGCGGTAGCCCTCGATCTGGGCGGCGTGCTCTTTCTTGAGCGTCTCCAGACGATGCAGAATCCAGCGATGGTGCAGCCCGGACAGTCTTGTGGGGTCGAACTCCGGCTCGCTGCCGTCCACATGCATGAGGGCGAAACGGGCCGCGTTCCAGATCTTGTTGATGAAATGCCGATATCCCTCGATGCGTGCCTCGGACAGCTTGATGTCCCGGCCCATGGCCGCAAACGAGGTCAGGGTGAAACGCAGCGAATCACAGCCGTACTTGTCGATCATTTCCAGGGGGTCGATGACGTTGCCCGTGGATTTGGACATCTTCTTGCCGTGCTCGTCGCGGACCAGCGCGTGGATGTAGACATCCTTGAAGGGCACGTTGTCCATGAACTGCAGCCCCATCATCATCATGCGGGCGACCCAGAAAAAGAGGATGTCAAAACCCGTGACCAGCAGCGATGTCGGGTAGAACGCCTTGAGCTCGTTGGTCTGCTCCGGCCAGCCCATGGTCGAGAACGGCCACAGGGCCGAAGAGAACCAGGTGTCGAGCACGTCCTCGTCCTGCACCAGATTCGCGCTCCCGCACTTGCAGGCCGAGGGGTCCTGGCGGGCGACGATAAGCTCGCCGCAGTCCTGGCAGGTCCACACCGGGATGCGGTGCCCCCACCACAGCTGGCGCGAAATACACCAGTCGCGGATATTGTCGAGCCAATTGAAATAGGTCTTGTTCCACTGCGCGGGCCAGATGGTCGTGCGTCCGTCCTCCACGGCAAGGCGGGCCTTTTCGGCCAGAGGCTTGACGGAAACGAACCACTGCTCGGACACGAAAGGCTCGATGGTGGTCTTGCAGCGATAGCACTGGTTGACCTTGTTCTCGTAGGGTTCCTCGGCTGTGAGCGCCCCGCAGGCGCGCAGATCCTGGACGATGAGCGTGCGGCAGTCGGCGGCGCTCAGACCACGATACGCCTCGGGCGCGTTGTCGTTCATGCAGCCCTTGTCATTGATGACGCTGACCGCCTCCAGACCGTATTTGCGGCCCAGTTCCCAGTCGTTCATGTCATGGGCCGGAGTGATTTTGAGGCATCCGGTGCCGAATTCCCGATCCACGTAGGCGTCGGCGATGACCGGGATGCGGCGGCCCACCAGCGGCAGAATGACGTGCTTGCCGATCATGGACTGATAGCGTTCGTCCTCGGGGTGCACGGCCACGGCCGTGTCGCCGAGCATGGTTTCAGGGCGCACCGTGGCCACGGTCAGGGAGCCCGAACCGTCCTCCAGGGGATAGCTCAGATGGTAGAGGGTGGATTTGGCCGGGGCGTATTCGACCTCGTCATCGGCCAGAGCCGTGTGGCAGCGGGTGCACCAGTTGATGATGTACTTGCCGCGATAGACAAGCCCCTGCTCGTACAGGGTGACGAAAACCTCGCGCACGGCCTTGGACAGGCCCTCGTCCATGGTGAAACGCTCCCGGGTCCAGTCCACGCTGGCGCCCATGCGCCGGATCTGGTTCAGGATGCGCCCGCCATAGTCCTCTTTCCATTCCCAGACGCGATTTGTGAACTCTTCGCGGCCCAGGTCCTCCCGTTTCTTGCCTTCGGTCAGGAGCTTGCGCTCGACCACGTTCTGGGTGGCGATGCCCGCATGGTCCGTGCCCGGCACCCAGAGTACGGTCTTTCCCTGCTGGCGCATGTAACGGCACATGATGTCCTGCAGGGTGAGGTTGAGGGCATGCCCCATGTGCAGGGCCCCCGTGACGTTGGGCGGCGGGATGACGATGGAGTAGTTGTCCTTGACGTGAGTCGCGGCCTTGGCCGCGTCGGGGGTGAAGCTCTGGTGCGTCTTCCAGTACTCAAGCCACCGTTCTTCCACGTCGGCTGGTTCGTATCCCTTGGAAAGCGTCTCGTTGGCCATATGATGAACTCCGGATAATGAGCTGTTTGCGGCAAAAAAGCGCCGGGATGCCCGGCGCTGCGGAAACAAAAATGACTACTGGGGCACACCCCAAAAATCAAGCCCGACTTGCCCGTCAGCGTGCTTCCTGCTAGGCCGTCGGTCATGCACAGACACCTCCCGCCTCTGGTCCTGCTGTGGGACGAATCGCACCTGTGGGTATTACTGCTCCTGCGCGCCCTGAACGCCCTGCGCGTCCCTGTGACCCTGCTCAAAGCCGAACAGGTTCGCACCGGAGCCTTGCGTGCCATCGGCCCGTCGACATTGCTCGTCCCTGGAGGCTGGGCCAGGCTCAAATCCCTGGCCCTGGGCGAGGACGGACGCCGGGAAATCCGCCAGCATGTGCGCGGCGGCGGCAAGTATCTGGGTTTCTGCGGAGGCGCGGGCCTGGCGCTTGGTTCGGAACGCGGCGCGCCCTTTCTGGATCTGTGCTCCTGGTCGCGCAAGGCGGCGAAAAAACGCCTGCCCAATTTCAGCGGACATCTGCAGTGCCTCGTAAGCGAGGGCGGAACGAATTACGAGGCAGCCCTGCCGGTCTGGTGGCCATCGCAATTCGAGCCTGGCGAGGAGAACCTCGAAGTGCTGGCCCGCTACGAAACCCCAGGGCCTGATTTCTGGTCAGCCGACCTGGATTGGTCCAGCATCGCGGCCTCGGAAGTCGGACAATGGGAAGAGCTTTATGGCATCAACCTTGATCCGCAGCGGCTCCGCCACGAACCCTGCATCGTCAGGGGCGAATATGGCCAGGGCTCCTTCATACTCAGCTATGTCCATCTGGAGACACCGGCCTCGCCCCAGGCCAACGCCCTGCTCTCAAATCTGCTCGGAATCGGGACGCAGGCCCCGGTGCCAAGCTGGGACCTGTGCAAGGAAGAACCGCTGTGGGATGACGAAACACTGCGCGACATCCACGCAGACCTGGCCGATCTCGTAGCTTTCGGACAGGGTCATTTTCTGCTCTCCTGGCGCAACCCCTGGCTGCTGGGCTGGAGGCGCGGGGTTCCCGGCTCGCCCATCAATTTCCTTTTGGCCATGGTCTGGCAGGCCAGACACAGCGTGGCCACCGCACCGGCCAGGGAATACTGGGCCGATCACGGAGCCAAATGCAGCCAAATATGTCGGGATTTTTGCACGCAGACCCGCGGCTACCTGCTGCAGGAGCGCCGCATCCTGGCCACGTCTCCATCCTCGCCTGAAGCCAGCGCCTCGCCTGGCCTGCAACGCCGCAAGCAGGAGCTTTTCGGAAAGTTTCCCGGATACGGAGGGCTGTACGGAGAGATTCTGCGCACCCTGGACGAATTGCTATGGTTGCAGTTCAGCGCTCAAGATGACCGGCAAGGCAGCTCTTGAGCTTCAGGAAACCGGCGGTTTGCGGAAGCAGGGCGAAGAGGCTGTCCAGATAGCCGCGCCTGGAAAAAATGCACCGGCTTGCGCCGTGGGCCAGTTTCGGGCCCCATGAGGCCAGCAGCAGCTTGAAATCGTTTATATAGCGAAGGTCCCCGTAAGCAGGGCTCTCGCCCCTGGCCACGGCTTCGGCGATGGACTCGGTCCAGGCCTCCGGCTCGTCCTTGAGTCCAAGGGTGACCACCGGATCGCGCGGCCCGGACGCCCTGAGCTTGGCCAGCACCACGGGCACGATATCGAGCTTGTCCGCATCCCGGACCACGATGCACAGCGCTCTGCTCAGCGGATCCATGTCGTTCGGCACTTCACGCTTGTTGTGCAGCCGCACCGCTAGGGTGATGCAATCCCGGACCTGCGGCTCGAAAGCCGACAGAAAGTCTCCGCCGCGCAGAAGATCGGCCCCCTCCTCGCCGTGATCGACGGACTGATCATCGCGGTAGGTGCCAAACCTCTCGAACTGCGAAAACCGCCCGATATCATGCACGAGCGCCGCTGCCAGATACGGTGCGGCCGGAGCGATGCTCTCCCTGGCCACGATCTTCGCGGCCAGGGCGTGCACTCGCAGGGAATGGTCGCGCTTCAGGATGATGTGCTCACGCCGTTCACCCAGACGCTCGGCATACTCGCCGGCCATCCTGACAAAACGGGCGCGCATCCCCCGCAACACGGCCTGATCCATCAAAGACCCTGATAAAACTTGTACAGATCTTCGTCGATGAGAAGCCTGAAGCCGTTGTCGGTCTCCTCGAAACGAATCACCTTGGCTGGATCCAGGGCCACATCCAGCGCGTATTCCGCCAGTCGGCCAGCCTCTTTCTGCGCAGCTTCATCAAGCTCGGCAAATTTTCCCACCTCTACCCATTCGGTCATGATTTTCTCCCAGGGATGTCTATTTTCGCCAGAATTCAGGCACGAACAACACCAATACCGTATAAATCTCAAGACGCCCAAGCAGCATGCAAAAACTCAGCACCCATTTGCCCAGGGTCGGGATCGCCGCATAATTGTCCACAGGGCCGACCTCGCCAAGACCGGGACCGATATTGCCGATGCAGGCCACCACTGCCGCGAAAGAGGTCAGCACGTCCACCCCCATTGCGGCCAGGGCCAGCCCCGAGAGAACAAAAAGGACGATGAAAAGAACGAAAAAACCCCAGATACTCGTCAGCACCTCTTCCTTGACCAGCTTGGGGCCGAACTTCAGCGGGAGCACGGCCCGGGGATGCACAAGCCGGAAAAGTTCGCGGTAGGCATGTTTGAAGAGCAGCATGACCCGCATGCACTTGATCCCGCCCGCCGTGGAACCGGCACAGCCGCCGATGAACATGCACAGGAGCAGCACCCCCTGCGACAGGGGCAGCCAGAGTTCGTAGTCTGCCGTGGCGTAGCCGGTGGTGGTGAGGATGGAGGCGACCTGGAACGATCCGAAGCGCAGGGCTTCAGGCCAGGAGGAGTAACTTGAGTTGTGGATGGAAAAGGTCACTACGGCGGTCAGCAGCAGGAAAAAAATCGCAAAAAAACGAAATTCCGGATCCCGCCAGATGGCCAGGGGCCTGCCGCGAAAAAGCTGGAAATGAAGGGCGAAATTGACTCCGGCCACAAGCATGAAAAACGTGATCACGCCATCGATGTATGCGGAGTCGTAGGCCGCGATGGAGGTGTTGCGCGTCGAGAAACCGCCCGTGGCCATGGTCCCGAAAGCGTGGCAGATGCTTTCGAAGAGATCCATTCCGCCAAACATCAGGAGCATGACCTGGGCTACGGTGAAGAACACGTAAACCTTCCAAAGGCTCATGGCCGTATCCTTGATCCGGGGCTGGAGCTTGTCGGCCACGGGACCCGGCACCTCGGCCTTGTAGAGCTGCATGCCGCCCACACCCAGAAAAGGCAGGATGGCGATGGTCAGGACGATGATCCCCATGCCGCCCAGCCAGTGCGTCAGACTGCGCCAGAAGAGGAGCCCCTTTGGCAGGGCTTCGATGTTGGTCAGGATGGACGCGCCCGTGGTGGTAAAACCTGAGACGGATTCAAAAAATGCGTCTGTGAAGGATGGAAATCCGCCCAGTGCAAAAGGCAGGGCGCCAAAAAAGGCGCACGCGGCCCACCCAAGAGAGACTATGACCATTCCCTCACGGTGGTTGATCACCAAGGGCTTCGGACGCTTGAAGGAAAACATGAGAAAGGCCCCGGCCAGGACCGTCGCGCACAGGGACAAAAAAAGCGGTGCGACGGAGGTGTCGTGGTAGTACCAGCCGCAAGCAAGGGGGAGAAACATGCACAGGCCCACGCAAAGCAGAATGAGCCCGGTTACGTGCAGGGCGATGGTCCAGCGCATCAGCCCTTCTCCTGTCCTCGGGACAGCATCCGCTCGACTCCGGGAATGGACTCGGTCACGCTCAGAATGAAGAGCCGGTCGCCGCGCTGGATCACGTCAAATCCGGACGGGATGAGCACCGTGTCGGCGCGCATGATGCAAAGGACAAGGACGCCCTTGGGAAAAGTGAGGTCTTTCAAAGCCCTGCCCACAAGATCTGACTCAGGGCCGACCAGCGCTTCCAGGGCTTCCGCCCCGTCCTTGATGGCCACGGCCGAGAGCACGCCGCCTTTGCGCACATGCTTGAAGATACTGTTCACCGCCGAAAGCCGGGGACTTACGATATGCTCAAGGCCTATGGCCCGCACCAGCGGCATGTACTCGATCTTGTTCAGCCGGGTGATGGCCATGGGCGTGCCAAGCTTCTTGGCCAAAAGCGAGGCCAGAATATTGCTCTCCTCGTTGCCTGTCATGGTCACCACCACATCCATGGCGCCAATGTTTTCTTCAAGCAGAGCCTCCTGGTCAGTGCCGTCACCGACCAGGACCACGGTCCGGTCCAACTCTCCGGCCAGCACCGCGCATCGCTCGGGGTCTTTGTCCATCAGCTTGACGTGGATGGGCTTTTTTTCCAGGGCGCGAGCCAGACGCAGGCCGATGTTACCGCCTCCGATGATCAGCACACTGCTCTTTTTGCCGGAGCGGTTGCCCAGAAAAGAAAACACCGACTGCAACTGGCTGTCCTCACAGACAAAATAGACCAGATCCCCTTCAAGAATCTCATCGGAGCCCGTAGGCACAATGACCTTGTCGTCACGTACGATCGTTGCGACGATAAGCTGCATGTCTCCGGCTTTGCGGCGCAATTCCATGAGGCTGGTCCCGGCCATCGGATTGCCGGAAGTAATCCAGGTTCCGACGATCTTGATCCGTCCGCCAGCAAGGTCGCAGATATCGACGGCTCCGGGGGCGCGCAGCATGTGCTCGATGGTCCGCACCACCTCGACCTCCGGGTTGATGATAATCCCGATACCGATGCCTTTGGCCAGCTGCTGCCCATAGGCCGTGTACTCGTCGTTGCGGATTCGGGCCAGCTTGGTCAGCCCCGGGGCAAGCATGTTGGCAAAAGTGCAGGCCATGAGGTTTATCTCGTCGCTGTCGGTCACGGCCAGCAACATGTCGGCCTTGGTGATGCCGGCTTCGCCAAGCACAAGCGGACTGCAGCCGGAGCCTTCAAGCACCTGCACGTCCATGTGTTCGAGAATGCGCTGCAGAACGGCAGGGTTGCGGTCGATGACCACAACATCCTTGTTTTCGGCGGCCAGTCGTTTGGCAATGTGAAATCCGACTTCCCCTGCTCCGACAATAATGGCTTTCAAGCAAATCGCTCCGGTTTTGGTAAGCTAGCGGTCCGTCTTCACGGGCCAGGGAGTGCATTCCCGAGCCGGTGCATAACCGGCCGAGAAAGCTTCCCGCAAGAAGGAAAAATATACCCGGTTGGAGGCGCCGACCTTTTGCCCCTGCGCGCAGGACAGGGTATGAAAACGTTTGCTGCTCTTCGTGCCCACATAGCGGGCCTTCGCAGCGGAGCCATTCAGGACCACGGGCCAAAAGCCCTTGCCCTGCTCCATGGCCACGTTCTGGGCGGCGAGCATCCTGGTGAACAGCGCCCTGTCCTTGTCCGACGGGTGAGGATAGACGAAAGCCGCACCTTCTTCAATCATGAGCAGGTTGACCACCCGCCCGTCGGCAAGCCGCGCGAGTCCGACCAAGCGTCCATAACGGTCCCGGCCCAGCTCCTTTTTGTCCAGTTCGAGAATCCGGCCGGAAACCAGGGAAAAAAGCTTGTCTCGGGACTGCCGACCGTAACGTTGCCCGGGCTTGTATCTGTGCGAAACCTCGGGCGCATCGATGCCGCGCAGCCGCAGGCGCTCACCGCCGTCAAGAATCACAGTGTCACCGTCAAGAACAGCTGTAACCCCGACGCGCCACGACTGGGCCAGAGCGGCCTGTGCCGAAAAGAGCAGCGCCAGGGCGACAACAAACATCCGAACCGCCGGCCAAAAAAAGAAGGCAACCCTGGAGGTTGCCTTGGGATTTTTGATCGCGTTCAGCCTAGGACTCATAGTACGAGCGAAGCTGCTGGCTGCGCACGGGGTGGCGCAGCTTGCGCAGGGCCTTGGCTTCGATCTGACGGATGCGTTCGCGGGTGACGTTGAAAAGTTTGCCGACCTCCTCGAGGGTATGGTCGCTCTTCTCGCCGATGCCGAAACGCTTGCGCAGGACCTGCTCCTCACGGGGCGTGAGGTCGGACAGGACCTGGGCGATCTGCTCGGCCAGCTTGGTGTTGACCACCTCGTCGGCCGGAGCCACGGCCTTCTTGTCCTCGATGAAATCACCCAGGCTCGAATCCTCCTCGTCGCCGATGGGCGTCTCCAGGGAGATGGGTTCCTTGGCGATCTTGAGGACCTTCTTGACCTTCTCAAGCGGGTAGTCCATGCGCTCGGCGATCTCCTCGGGGGAGGGATCGCGGCCCAGTTCCTGGACCAGGTAGCGCGAAGTACGCACCAGCTTGTTGATGGTCTCGATCATGTGCACCGGGATGCGGATGGTGCGGGCCTGGTCCGCGATGGCGCGGGTGATGGCCTGCCTGATCCACCATGTGGCGTAGGTCGAGAACTTGTAGCCGCGCTGGTATTCGAACTTGTCCACGGCCTTCATGAGGCCGATATTGCCTTCCTGGATGAGGTCCAGGAACTGCAGGCCGCGGTTGGTGTACTTCTTGGCGATGGACACGACCAGGCGCAGGTTGGCGCGGATGAGTTCCTGCTTGGCGTCGAGTGCGTCGGTGTTGCCTTTGCGGATGCGCCACAGGATCTCTTCGAGCTGCTCCACGTCGTGCATGGCGTTTTCCTGCAGCTTGCCCAGGATCTCGATCTTGCCGTTGACCATTTCCTTGAAGGAGAAAAGCTCCTCCATGGTCATGCCGAGCTGGTCGGCGGCGGCCACGGGGTTGATGGTGCGCTCATCGAGCTGCTTGAAGATGCCGAAAATCTCGTCCTGGGATTTGCCCAGCGACAGGATATATGCCGAGAGATCGCGGCGGCAGTTGTGCATCTGGCGCACGTAGTCGCCCACGGTCTCGATGATGCGGTCGATGAGCGTTTTCTCGAGCTTGATGTCCCGCAGGCACTGGACCACGCCTTCCTTGAAATCCATGATCTTCTTCTGCACGCCGAAAACGCGCTTATCGAGAGTCGCACACTCGTCGAGACGAGTGTAGAGAGGCTTCTTCTTGCGGTAGATGTTCTTCACATCCTCAAGAAGCTTGATGACGCGCTCGCGCTGGTTCATCTCCTCTTCGGACGGGTCGTCTTCCTCGATGGTCTTGACCACGTCTTTAAGCTTCATGCGACCCTTTTTGAGGTCCTCACCCACGCGCACGAGCTCTTCCACGGCCACGGGCACCTCGACCAGCGCATACATGACCTCAAGCTCGCCGGCCTCGATCTTCTTGGCGATATAGACCTCGCCGTCGCGGTCCAGAAGGCCCACGGCGCCCATTTCGCGCAGGTACATGCGCACCGGGTCGTTGCTGCGGGAGGAATAATCCGCGCCGTCCTCGTCCTCGGCCAGCTCGAGCTTCTCCTCTTCCTTGGGCTCCTCGCCGTCATCCTCGGCGATCTCGATCCCGTGAGTAAGCTTCTCATCGACTATATCAATGTCCAGCTGATCAAAAATGACAATGATTTCTTCTATCTGTTCCGGAGTGTTCACTTCGGAAGGCAGGGCCTTGTTGAGTTCATCGAAGGTCAGAAATCCCTTCTTCTTTCCTTCGGCAATAAGTGCCTGAATTTGCTGAACGTCCTTGATATTGCTCATCCGTTCCCCCCAAAGTTGATAAAAACTTTTCGCCCGCCGACGTGAAAATCCTTTCTCAGCACTGTGTCTTGGCCTGTATCAAGGCCAAAAGACGAAGCTCTTCCTGGAAATCCCCGCTCTGCCGGGCCTTGCGCAACCCAAAGTTGAGACTCTCCAACTCACGGCGCTGGCAGGTCTGACGCAAGAAATCCTGAACCTCGTCCCATTCGCTCCTGCCGTCATCAACCGTGACGTCGGTACGCATCTGGCACTGAACATAAAACTGCTTCTCGCCCTGATCCATACGGTTCAGGACTTCATGCGGGCTGACCCCGAAAATCTTTTTCCAGAAAATTTTTCCCCGTTCCGTGGCCAGGGCCTCGCCAAGCCCAAGCTCGTGCAACTGCCCGTGATATTCGGGAAAACGCACGGCAAAGGCCAACAGATTCCTGTCGAGCTGGGAGGGCTTGCACTGCTCCAGCCGTGCCGGAACGGACGTGGCCGTTCCCGGGCCTTTTTCTTCCAGCGTGCGACGCAATTCGGTTTCCGACAGTCCCAGACCCGCAGCCAATTTGGGCAGATAAAAGGACTTCCAGTCCAGCTTGCCAAGCCGGGACATGAAACCGACGGCCCAGTTCAGCACGTCCTTGGGAGAGTGATTGGCGGACAGCTGCCGCAGGCAGTAATCAAGTCCGTCCGCGGCCTGGGATGAAAGCTCCAGCAGGCTCTCCCTACCGTTCTTCTGCAACACGGAGTCAACGTCCTCACCATCGGGCAGACACAGCACCCGGCATTTGAGTCCCTGCGCCAGGATCATCTCCGCACTGCGCAAGGCTGCCTTGCGGCCCGCATTGTCCCCGTCGAAAACAAGGTCGACCTGCCCGACCAGGCCTGAAAGACGGTGCACCTGCTCGGGAGTGAGCGCCGTGCCGAGCACCCCGCAGCTGTTTTCGAAGCCGAACTGATGCAGGCTCAGAACGTCCACGTACCCTTCCGTCAGGAGCACGCTCTTGGAGTGCGACATGGCGCGTCGGGCCTGATACAGTCCGTAGAGATGCTCACCCTTGGTGTAGATGGGCGTCTCGCTCGAATTCAGGTATTTCGGTCCGTCCCCGTCCACCAGGCTGCGACCGCCAAAGGCCACGGTCTGGGCCGACAGGTTCATGATCGGAAAAATGAGCCGCTCGCGGAACCGGTCGTAATAGGAACCCTTGGCCGACTTGCTGACCAGACCCGCCTTTTCGGCAAGGATCTCGGAAAACCCGCGCCCGCGCAAATGGTCGCGCAGCTCGTTCCATGCGGCCGGAGCCCAGCCAAGACAGAAACGATCCACGATCCCCGAAGCCAGGCCACGCGCCTCGATATACTCGCGTGCGGTCTTGCCCGGTCCGCGCCCCAGCATCTCCTTGTAGAAGACCGCCGCCAGGGCATGCATATCCAGACACTCGGAGCGGGAAATTTCTCCCGGCGCCCGGTATTCGGGGCGTTTGCGAACCTCCAGGCCCGCTTCTCGCGCAAGCGCCTCCACAGCTTCGCCGAATTCCAGGCCATTTATGGCGCGGTAGAACTCGATGATGTCGCCGGAGGCCTGGCATCCGAAACAATAATAAAAGCCCCCTTCCGGATTGACCGAAAAGGACGGCTTGGTTTCCTGGTGGAACGGACACGGAGCGACCAGTCTGGTGCCGGAGGGCCTGAGCTCCACGTGTCTTCCGATCACGTCCTCGATCCGCAGGCGGGCCTTAATCTGGGCGATCAGTCCTTGGTCGAACGTGCTCATCCGGCTCCGATGAAAAAAATTTAATCTGCCAGGGCCACCTTGGTTACGCCGTCACCACCCTCATCCGCGTTGCCCAGACGAAAATCGCCGACAGCCCTGGACCTTTTGAGGTGCTCGTGCACCATCCGGCGCATGGCTCCCGTGCCCATCCCGTGTATGATCTCGACTTCGGTCCGGCCTGCAAGCAGCGCCTTGTCCAGAAACCGGGACAGCTCCGATTCGGCCTCATCGGCTCTCATTCCCCGCAGATCGAGTCGCAGGGGGGGCACCGGTGCAGGCGCGCTCCTCAGCACGACCTTTCCGCCATCGGACTTGTCCTTCGCCGCAACCTGCACATCAGCAAGGCCAACCCACAGCGAAACACCGCCCACATCAAGGCGCACTCGCTCTTTCTTGCCGTCGATTTCCCGCACCAGGCCCGTTTTGTTCCAGGGCAGATAAAGCAGGACCTGCCCTTGGGCAATGGCCTGGATGGAAAGTTTATGGATCGTCTCGTCCGTTTGCGACGTTTGAGCCACACTGTCACGCAACCTGGCGACCTCTTTCAGGGCCTCCTTGCGGCCCAAGCGGCCTTCACGCCACTGACGCATGATCTCCTGAGAGGCCTCGCGCAGTTCCTTTTGCATGCGACTTTTCTCTTGATCGAGCTTCTCCAGCTTGCGGGCAAACCTGAGTTCAAGATCCCGGGTACGGGCCCTGGCTTTGTCCAGTTCTTCTTCCTTGGCTGCCGCAAGGCGGTTGAGGCGCTCGAAAATCTCTTCGGCGTCGCCCGCATCCAGATACAGGTAATCCTGGGCCCGCGCCAAAATGGACTCGGGCAACCCCTGCTCCCGGGCCACATCAAGGGCCCGGCTGGCGCCAACCTGATCGTAGCCGAGCTTGAAGAGCGGCTTTCTGGTGTCCGGCGAAAAAATGACCGAAGCCGCGCGAACCCCGTCCTTGGAAAGCCCGTAAGCCTTGAGCGCGGGAAAATGCGTCGCCGCGCCGACCCAGGCCTGACGCTCGAGCAACCCGTCGACCACGGCCTGAGCCAGGGCTGCGCCCTGACTGGGATCGGTGCCGACTCCGAATTCGTCAAGAATGACCAGAGTACGCTCGTCGATCTTCGGCCAGACCTCGCTGAAATGACGAATCTGAGCCGTAAAGGTGGACAGGCTCTGTTCGATGGACTGCTCATCGCCCATGGATACCACAAATTTGTCCCACAGCGGCAGTGTGCTGCCCTCTGCCGCGGTGACGGGCAGTCCGGCATGGGCCATGAGGCCGAGCAGCCCGAGAGTCTTCAGACAGACCGTCTTGCCGCCCGCGTTGCCGCCGGTGATGATGAGCACTCGCTGCCCCTGCTGCAACTCAAGATCAACAGGCACGACATTGTCCTGCCCGAAAACCAGGAGTGGGTGCCTTGCCTGGTTCAGGGCCAACGGCGCGTCGGGGGCGATATCGACGACATGAGCATCGGTGTGGCGGGCAAATTGGCAAATGGCCAGCAGCTGGTCAAAGCGTATCAGCCCGTCGAAGGTGCGTTCGATGGCGGCCTGTTCGGCGCGGACAAGTTCGCTCAAAAAGCGCAGGACCTTTTGCTCTTCGGCGCGCTCCTCCTGCTTGTATTCCTGCAGGTCGTTGTTGAGTTCGACCAGAAAAAGCGGCTCGAAATAACAGGTTTCCCCTGTCTGGGAATAGTCGTGTACGATGCCCTTGAGGCGCCCTTTGAAATTGTTTTTGAGAGCAAGGACATAGCGGTCCGAGGAGATGGTCAGGAATTCATCCTGCAAGATGAACTGCAGATCCTTGTTCTGAAAGAAATCCTGAACTTTGCGGGTGCACATCTGGTGCACGCGTCGGATCTCCTGACGCACGGAATAGAGCTCAGGCGAGGCTTCGTCACGAATCGTCCCGTCAGGGGCGAGACAGCGCGACAGTCCGGACCAGGTCTTGGGAGGCAGGGTCAGCCCCGCAGCCAGGGCAGCCAGGCCAGGATAGCGCTCCGCGTCGGCGGGACCGAGGCGCTCCACAAGGGCGGCGGCCGCTTTAAGCATCTCCCAGAGTCCGATCAGGCCGTCCACGTCCAGAAAGGCCAGCGGGTTGGCGAGATACGCGAATACCCCGGCCACATCGGGAAAAACCGACAGGCGCACATCCTTGCTGGCGGAAAAATGAATAGCCTCCCGCACCAGGGCCGAACGCTCGACGATGCGGACAGGATCGGTTTCTGGCAAAAGCGAAAGGCAGGCATCCCTGCCCGCCTCACTGACCGCGAAGTGCGAAAGATGCTGCAGGACCTTTGGATATTCCAGCAGCTGCAATGTTCTTGAATCCATAGGATTACGACGAAAGCTTGGCGCGCACCAGCGCGCTGAGTTCCTTCCCGTCAACACGGCCGGCATGTTCGCCCAGGATGGCGTTCATGACCTTGCCCATGTCTTTCATGCCGGAAGCACCGATGTTCTGGATGGTCATGGTCACAGCCTCTTCCAATTCCTGCACGGAAAGGGCCGTGGGGAGGTAGGCGCGCAAAATGAGGTGCTCGCGCTCCTCGATTTCAGCAAGATCGATCCGTCCCGCGGCGCGGAACTGGTCGATGGATTCCTGACGCTGCTTGACCTGTTTGGCCACTACGTCCAGAATCTCGCCATCGGTCAACTCGCGACGGAGATCGACCTGCTTGTTTTTGACGGCTGCCTTGAGCATTCTCAAGACAGCCACCTCTTCAGTCTTTTTGGCCTTGAATGCGGTCACATAGTCCTTTTCAAGACGAACAGAAAGACTCATTACATCACCTGCATTTTACGAATCTTCTTCAGCAGTCTTTTCTTGGCCGCAGCTTCCTTCTTCTTCTTCTGGATGCTGGGTTTTTCGAAATGCTGACGCTTCTTCAACTCGGAAAGGATACCGGCCTTCTCTACCTGCTTCTTGAACTTACGCAGGGAGTAGTCAAAAGTATCGCTGTCACCCATGTATACACCTGGCAAACGGATCACCTCCCGTTCTCGATCTGGTCCTGCCACCTGGCGGCGAGCAGGAAACTTAGTCTTTTATGCAAACCTTGAAGGCATGGCAAGAAAAATCAGGGCAAAAAAAAGGGGCGCTCATGCAACCCCTTTTCAAAGCATCATGAAAATCAGGCTAGGAAAGCTTTTCCTTAACGGTGTCGGCCAGAGACTTCAGGATAACCACGCCAACTCCGCTGCCTATGATGAGCAGCACAGCGTAGAGCACTCCGAAAAAAATGGCATGATCAGGCTGCCACCAAGGCAAATCCTGGGGCAGCGGGCTCTGAACAGTTTCCCCATGCAGCATAGGTCCCCCTCGCGGTAATTACTTGATTGCGTCTTTGAGTTCCTTGCCGGGCCGGAACTTGACAACCTTGCAAGCGGGAATCTTCAGTTCTTCGCCGGTGCGGGGATTACGTCCGGTGCGAGCCTGACGCTCTTCAACCACGAACGTTCCAAAGCCGGTAAGGGTCATCTTCTTTTCGGTCACCAGGGTTTCCTGGACGGCCTTCAGAAATTCGGTCAAGGCGCGCTCGGCATTCGCTTTGGTCAATCCAGCCTTTTCCGCCATCTTTGCAACCAATTCAGCTTTCGTCATCAGTCTTCCTCCTTTGCAGTAAATTACCAACGGGTGCGTGAAACTCTCCAGAAGTCTCATGGCTCACAGCCGTCAACACTTGGCACATTCAGCCTGATCTTGAAATTTCCCGGACAACGGCTGCGACACTTCCTACTGGAAGGATAGAAACATGTCCATAGGGCTTTAACACTTGGCCCACCGCCCTTTCCGGCGCAAACGCTCAGTCGGCAGGCAAACAGAATTTCAGATGCAAAGTCAAGCTTATTTTCAAAAATACTACGGGAAACCCTGCTCTGACGGGCGTTTCGGGCTTCTTGGCCACTCTTTTTTGGGGTCTAGAACTCGCGCCAGGGATCGCAACGCATCCGGGCCCAATTCTTCGGGGCGGATTCGCCTGTCAACGCCCAGTTCCCCGCACCACGCCTCGACCGCCTCGGACCAATGGGCCTTCAGGATTGTGCCCAGCTGCTTGCGGCGCTGCTGGAAAAGAATCTTCACCGTCCAGGACAGGGCTGCAGCGTCTTCCCAGGCCGGATCGGGCCTGGGCAAAAAGCGCACAATGGCCGAATCGACCCTGGGCTGCGGGCGAAAGACGTGGGGCGGAACCGTGAACACGTATTCGCCCCGCACGAAGTTTCCAACCCATGCCGAAAGAGCCCCGTACGTCCGGCTCCCCTCCCTGGCCGTCAGGCGCAGGGCGACCTCCTTTTGAACCATGAAGAGCATGCTTCTCCAGGACCGGCAACGGCTGACCATCTCCCAGATCATGGGCGAGGCCACGTTGTAGGGCAGATTTCCAATCAGGGACAGACCGGGCAGATGTCGTGTTCCTTCCCAGCAAAAATCCAGTCCGTCGGCATGAACCACGCCAACGCCGGGGAACTCCGATTTGATCCAGCTCACCAGCTCCGAATCCTTTTCAAGTGCCATGACCGGGCCGTCGTGGCCGGCCAGAATGCGCGTCAGGGCCCCTCTGCCCGGGCCGATTTCCAGCACCGGGTCTCCCGGTGCGAGCTCAAGGCTGGCGACAATGCGCCTGCAGATGTTGGGATCGGAGAGAAAATTCTGTCCAAGGGAGCGCTTGGGGGCGAAAAAGGATGATCTATCCACGGCGGGGCATCCGTCGTTGCCGTTCGAGCCGACGCTTGGCGCGGCGGTCATGATAGATTAGCACCGCGCGCAGCGTGACGAAGTACGTGACCATGGCCAGCGGGATGCCGGCGATGAATCCGCCGAGGGTAGTGATGAGCAACCACTTCCAGCTACGCTGCAGAAGCTCCAGAAGCGGAAGGTTCACGAACTCGTGGATGCTCAGATGCGCAACGTCCATCGGCACGAAAACCTTGCCCAGCATGTACAGCAATGGAAAAATCAAGGCCCAGTTGAAGGGATTGCTCCACCAGGTGCCCAGGGCGGCGGCGATGACGTTGCCGCGCAGAACAAGGGCCAGGGCCACGGCTATGGCCATCTGCAGGGACAGGAACGGCAGTGCGCCGGCGAACACGCCCAGGGCCAGCCCCAGCGCGATGGACTCGGCGGGGGCCTTGATGCGCACGACGCGCAGGTATGTGTAGCGGCCGAGGCGCGCAATTTTAACCCAGAGTCTTTCCATGAATCCACATAAAAAAAGGCAGTTGGAACATCCAACCTGCCTTGGTTTTCGGCGTATGCAAGTAACCTTCGTCGTCGATGTATTGCCCGTCCGTGCGGATTGTCAATTCATTTCAATCCGCGCCGCGCCCGGCCCCGACGGTGGCGCAAAAGAAGGGGCAGGACCGACCTGCCCCCAACCTCATGCCACAGGAGGAGTGAACACTCTGGTGGCCATGTCCCTGTCCATCATAAAGAGGCCGCCGCCGTCGGAACCCAGAAGGCGCAGCTTCTGCACCACTTCGTTCACGCTGTCCTCTTCCTCGACCTGCTCTGCCACGAACCATCCCAGAAAACTGGCCGTAGCGTGATCCTTTTCCTCGATGGCCAGATTCATCAGGTCGTTGATGCGGCTCGTGATGTATGCTTCGTGCTGACGGGCGGCTTCCATTGCCGCCAGAGGGCTCTCCCACTCGAACTGAGGCTTCTCGATGGGCTGGAGGGTAACCCGTCCGCCTCGCTCGCTCAAGTAATCGAAGAACTTCATGGCGTGGAAGGTCTCTTCCTGGTTCTGAACCGTCATCCAGTTGGCGAAGCCGCTCAGGTTCTTGTCCTTGAAATAGGCCACCATGGCCAGGTAGAGATAGGCGGAAAACATTTCCGCGTTGATCTGATCGTTGATCGCTTTTTCCATATTGGCACTAATCATCGGGAACTCTCCTTGAAGACTGTTTGAAATTAGACCAGCTTTTTGACCGCTTCGAGCACCGCCGCATAGTCGGGCTCGTTCGTCAGTTCGGGCACGACCTGGACGTAGGCCACCTTGCCGCCTGCATCGACCACGAAGATCGCCCGGGCCAGCAGGCGCAAGCCGTCGATGAGCACGCCGTATGCCTGACCAAAGGACGCGGTCTGATAATCGGAAACAGTCTGCACGTTCGTAACGCCCGCGCTGCCGCACCAGCGTTTCTGGGCAAAAGGCAGGTCCATACTCACGGTCAGGATCTTGACCTTGTCGCCAAGATTCTGGGCTTCCTGATTGAAACGCCGGGTCTCCATGTCGCAGACCGGAGTGTCCAGCGAAGGAACTGCGGAAATAACCACTACCTTGCCCTTGAAATCGAAAAGGGACACGGGGCCAAGATCATTGTTGACCACGGTAAAATCGGGAGCAGCCATGCCGGGAGCGATCTCCGGGCCGAGCAGGGTCAGGGGATTCGCCTTCATCGTCACTACGTTATCTCTTTTGTTCATTGCGAGCTCCATTGTTTGAGGCCTCGGCGCCGTGGCCCTCCACGGCGAGACCGATCCGGCCGGTTTATCGGTAGCAGTTTGCAATCTAAGATTCGCATCCATTCACGCAAGGGGCAGGAGACATTTTTTCCAAATATTGCGCCCTCCGAGCGCGTTCTTGCTTTTGCATGGCAATCGTGCATGAGATTCAACTTGAAAAGCATGCAGCGCAAGGGCAGCCCAGTTCATCCAGGTCCGCAACCCGGAAGTTCTTTCCACGGGAAGGTTACTGTACATGCATCTCAAGATTGTCGCCGGAGACCTCCTCGACCAGGATGTCGAGGTCATCGTCAACGCGTGGAACCGCAACATCATCCCGTGGTGGCTGCTCCTGCCCCAGGGCGTGTCCGGCGCCATCAAGCGCCGCGCCGGGACCGGCCCTTTCCGCGAACTCGCGCGCCACGGGGCCATGCCACTGGGCTCCGCAGTGGCCACCTCGGCCGGCCGCCTGCCCTTCCGTGCGATCATCCACGTCGCGGGCATCAACATGTGGTGGCGCTCCTCGCCGAAATCCGTCCGAGACAGCGTCCGCAACGCCTTGGCCATCGCCCGGGACAAGGGTTATTTCTCCGTGGCCATGCCCCTGATCGGCGCCGGGTCCGGCAGCGGGAACGCGACCGAGATCGAAGCGATCATGCTGGATGAACTGGGCCGATGCGAATTCGAGGGAGAGGTACGCATCGTACGATTCGAGAAGTCCACCAGAGCGAACCGACAGGGAGGCAGGCCATGAACATCGTCCCCCGCGTCCTGCTGGCCGCTACCGTCATAGCCGCGACGGCGGGCCATGTCATCCTGACCGGCATGGCGGCAGGCATCCTGAATGCGTTGCTGCCCCCGGACCCGAGCCTTCCGGCCCTCACGGCCCTGTTCTGGAGAGCGCCCCTGGCCTTGCAGATCTCAACCGTCGTGCCGGGCCTCCTGGTCACGGGCGTCATCAGCACCCGCCAGAAGGCGGATACCGCCGTTCTGGCCGCGGTCCTGCAGTTCGGCTGGCTGCTGTCCTGCAGCATGTGGCAGGCCGCCGCATGGCTCGCGCCGTTTACCATCGATATCCACTTCATCGACTAGGAGGCACCATGAAGCCCATGCGCCGCTTTTCCACAGTATTTCTCGGCATGATCATGGCCCTGATCGCGGCATGTCCCTGCGCGGCCTCGGACCTCGTCGTCACCAGCCCCAAAACGCCTGTCGGCGGCGCCACCGACCCCAGCCTGTTCTCGATACTCAATCAGGCCGGCAACGGCACGCCGCAACTGAGAAGCAAGGAACCGGATTCCCTCCTTGACCCCGGCCAGCGCATCGCCGGGATCATGTCCCAGGCCCTGGGCCAGGACGACCTTGAGACCCTGGCCCGCTTCCTGGGTCCCCAAGGCCGAGCCGAGGGTTTCGCTGCAGACTTGGATCTCGGACAGGGGCTCACGCCTCTCATGCAGGTCCAGAGCCCCGAAGCTGCGAAAATGCTCCTGACCGCAGGAGCGCATCCCGATGCCGCCGACAGCCAGGGCTTCACGGCCCTGCACCACGCCGTGACCCATGACCGCGCCGTGGAGATCGTCCCGATTCTCCTGGCGGGCGGGTCCGATGTACAGGCCCGAAACGCCGACGGACAGACGATGCTGAACCTCCTCAAGGTCGTATTCATCGAATTCCGGGATTATGAACAGGGACGAAAACTTCTGGGCATGCTGGTCCGCGCGGGAGCAGACATCGACGCGCGGGACAACCAGGGCTACGGCCTGCTGCACGACGCGGCAGGCAACGACAACGCCCCGCTGGCCCGGGCCGTGCTCGCCCTGGGCGCGCGCAGGGATCTCCCCAATGCTGACGGAGACACTCCGCTGGCCATCGCCCGAAAAAGGGGATCACACGAGGTCGAGGCCCTGCTGGAAAAGTAAGCAGAGGCTTACCGCAAACGGTAAGGCACGTCGCCGATAACCCCGGCGATGCCGTTGGGAAGTCCCAGCACCCAGCCATCGCCCTGTTGCGAAAGGGCTCCCTGCACCGTCTTCGCCTTGGACGTCTGGCGGGTCTGCTTGCGCGAACCGCTCACGCTCACGGATTCCGTGAGCGTGCCGATTTCAAGCAAGGCTTCCAGACCTCGGACAGGCCTGAAATTCAGCGTATATATCTTGCTGTACGAGGCAAGCCCCTGAACATACCCTGCGCCCCAGTCAAGCCTGATCACGCACTGGACCGGACCAGTCAGTTCCCACTGCCCGCTCGCGCCTCGGGCCACCGCCACATCGGAGCTATCGAAGGAGATCGACTGCAGTTTTTTGCTCCTCAGGTGCTTGTCCAGAAGGCTGGACCTCGCCTCCGGGTCCAGATTGCCGCGCAGCATTTCAGGCGCTGGAGCATCCGGCGTCGCATTTCCACTGGCCAGGGCGCGCGCACGAGTCATGAGATCAGCGTTGATCCTACATGAGGAAGATTCGAACTGTCCGAGCAGGGCGCGAACCCGCTCCACGTTGTTGCCCTGGCACGCGTCAAAGAGCGCCTGCCCCAACCGCTGACAGCGCGCCGTCTCGATTTCTCTTCCGGCCTCTGCAGCCCAGCCGCAATTTGCAGCCTGTCGGACTATTTCGCGGGCCTGTTCAATGCCGCCCTGCTGCAGGGCTTGCTGATATCGGGCACGCAGCAAATTGCAATTTCTTGAAGCCGCAAACTCGGCGGCCTGGTTGCGGCAGACGCCTGCATCGTTCACAGCCTCCTGAATTCGGCCCCTGTATGTCTCGGCCAGTTCCAGGAGAAACATGATCAGTTCCAGCTTTTCGCGCGCCTCATCAAGCGCCGGTGATTCCGTGGGTACAGCCGCAGGCTCTCCCGTGAAGCGGGCTCTGAGCGCAGCATCGCGCCGGCGAAGCTCCTCAAGCCTGTTCGCGATGACATCAGGACAAGCGGACGCATCGGCCAGATGCTCCTCGATCCGCTCCACCAGAGCTTCCGCTTTGGCGAGACCCTCATCGGCCTCATTCGCGCTTATGAACAGGGCATCTGCAATATCCTCGACCTCATATACCATCTCCCAGAGTTGATCCAACGTTAGCCGGACAACCCCGACAATGCCGGCAAGTCGGGCAAGTACCTCCTGACGGCGCGCTTCGACCAGAGGAGGCTTGGGCCGCGCATCAGGCTTGCCCTGAGCGTTGCTCTTTTCAAGGCCGGTCCAGGCTTCCCTGGCCTCGCGCACAAGGGAATCCATTCTGTCCATATCCGCATCCGAATCCGCAATCAGGCCCGCAAGCTGTTCAAAATCGCGGTTTATCTCCTTCGTAACGCGGTTCACGTCTTCCCCGGACACCTGCGCTTTCAGCCCAAGGAGGCGCTGACACAACGCCGCGGCCCGGTTCTTGGCTTCGACACTGGAGTCGCCCACGCGCACGGTGATGATTTCGGCCTTGTTGTGAGCGGATTGCAGAATCTGCATGGTCGGCATTACGTCATCACCGACCGGCCGCGAGCCCGGCTGTTCCCACTGATCAAGCACCTGCTCATCCGCTCCGAGCAGTCGCTCCAGTTCACCAATCAAGGCCAGCCCCTCCCGGCATCGAGCCTGGACTTCGACCGCCAATCGGCGGGCTTCCTCCTCATGTGACGGGAGGCCATGCAAGGCGCAGGTCTCCACCAGCCCTCGCAACTGAAACAACTGCGCCACAAGGGATGTCTGCCCCCCGCCCCGACCGGCATCGACGGGACAATCCAGCCTGATCTCCGCCAATCCGGCAAGCCGGCGGGAAATCTCATCACCGAGCTTTTGCCCGACGCCATCCATGTACATGAGTTCCCGTTCAATGGCTCCGAGGCGGTCTTCGTAATCACCCGGATGATTGCCCGGCATCCGCCGAGGCTGGAAGGCGGCAATGTACTGCCCAACGGAAGAAATCATCTCCAAGGCTTTGTCCCGGGCATCCTGAGGAAGCCCGTCCTGCGCCCTTTCTCGCAAAAAAAGCTCGAATCGTCGCCAACGGGCCATGAATACCTGCAAGGTCTTCCGATAATCCTCGTAGGCCATCCTTGCCGCCCAGGCGCTCATGACAGCATCCTGATACGTGTCATCAAAAGAGCCATACAGTGTTTGAAGCTCCCTGGCCTGTCGTGCATCATCAAGCAGGGCGAGCCACGGCCCATACGACGGGAGCAAACGCAATTTCGTATCCAGCTGGACATACACGCTCCAAAGGTCGCCAGCCTCCCGCAATGAACCGCATTGGCTGGCGCGCATCAGTGCTTGCCTCAATTCATCCCGCAAAGCTGCTTCACCATTCCGGGCCCCCGCCTCCCCTGCATTCCTGCAGAATTCGGCCAGCCTTTGCTGGACCCAGGCGGGGGCCAGAAAGGAATCCAGGGCCTTGCCCAGCGCTTCCCTGCTGCTTCGCGCCTTCAGATAGGACTCGTCGGCGTCCCCCCAGGCCTGGAACAGGTCTTCTCCGGCCACCAAGAGTTGCTTGTCAAACTGCTGCCTGAAGAGATCAAGCCGTATCTGCAGCCCTCTCATGGAGCCGTCCCAATTTTCCCTTCCGGCGACGGCATTGTGCTCTGCCATGCGTTGGTTGCTCAGAGCGTCCTCATGTGATTTCGAAAGCTCTTGCAAAAGAGCGTGTATTTCCTGGATTGCCACGTAGTCGGCATAGGCCAGATATCCGATCGTGGCCGTACTGCCCACGATCAATTCCCCCAGAGCCGCATCCTTCAGAAAATGCCATCCGAGCTGTTGTCCCATGGTCGCCAGCAATTCCATCACGGCCTTGGACATGGCGAAACTCAGGCCGTAATCCTTGGCGCATTGGGTCACAGCCTGACCTTGCGCCTGACAGTTGATCAAATGTTGCAATGCCTGCAACGTATTCAAGAGCTTGAGTTTGCCAACATGGTCGTTCGGGTCGAGCTGTTTTTTAAGCACCGGCTCCGCAACCTGAGCAAAAGTCAGCCGGGGAGCCCTGATCGGCTTCAGCTGCCCCTGCACGACAGCGACATCCCTTCCGCCCGGGGGCCCACCCCGATTCTCCAGGGCTCCAAGCTCAGTCGGTGTTCGAGGATAATTTCTGCGGACATAATCACGCACGCCTTGGACATTTCTATCGCGCCAGACGTTGATCAAGGAGTTGTCGACCTGACGATACGTCCACCCGGACGTACCGAGCGAAGGAGCAGCGTCAATAGCGCCCAGCCGCGAAAACTTTGAAATACCGCTCAGCAGCTCGCCGGCCCGTTCCTTGACCCATTTGTACGGAAGCAGGTCCGGAGCCGGAGAGGTCGCCTGATCGCTGCCTCGCGCGGTAAAACGCAGCGTCTCCCACCATAAGCCGTCTTCCTGCTCCGACTTTTGGGCACAAAAAACGGTAACGGATCCCGCCGCAAAAAACAGGAAATAAAAAAACAGGATCGCTACCAACCTCTGCTTTCGACAAAAACACCTGTCCCCTGTGCTTCCAAATGGCATGTCTCCGGCCTCGCTGCACCGCGTCATGGGGCAACCTTCATGTCCGGGTCAAAGAGCGACCCGGAGCGATCGAATGTCTCAAGAAATCTCGCCGCGCCTTCGAGATCCGGAGGCAGGGACGATGCCGGTCCGACGGTCCTGATGACGGCCTTGAGCCCCTTGCGCGGACGCACCGGCCCATCCGGTGCGCAGATCGTGCGGTCTCCCTCCACCGCCGACACTTTCCATTTTCCAGCCCCAAGTTCCTTGCCCGAACTCAGCACCAGAAATGCCTCCACCGTCTGGCCGGGGCGGGCGTGAACGCCCTCCCCCTGCGGCAGAGCGACGACAATTTCCTGGCCCCGCACTTCGTCCACGATTCCGGTCAGAATCTCCGGCGCGGGAGTGTCGTTGAAAATCAACCCGGCCTGGCTAGCTTCGTCACCATGACCATAAACATGATCCTCGTGCGTCTTTACGGAAGCCGCATCCGAGGGACGATCTTGTCCGTCCCCCTTCCGCGCCACACGCACTTGCATGCCCCGCATCGGTTCGGAAGTCAGGGTCAGCGGCCGGGCGGTGATTCTTTTCCCCTGCACGGTTACGACTTCGTAGACTCCAAGGATCATGGGCATAAGATCGGCCTGATACATAATCTCGACCCGATCTCCGGGATGCAGAAAATCCGTCCTGGAAACTTCAATTCCCACCACATGGGCAGCACCGACCTCCACGACCACGGCATCAACCTCGTCGGACGGAAACTCCTCTCCCAAGAACTCCAATGCTTGGGCAGGCCGGGCTGTAGCCAAGAAAAAAAAGAAAGACACGAAAACAAGCCATTCGCACGATTTGATTTTCATCTTTCTCCTCCGACCCTTGCCCGGTGCTGGGACCTTTCATTGCAACGCATAAATCATAAGCGACGGCCTTTTGCAGCAAGCATGGACTTTGTCCAAGGCGATGCTTTATTTCCACAGGTCGAAGCGTCCAATATATGTCTGGATTTGTCATGTTCTGTACATGACTTTTCAAGACGCTGGCAAGGTTATCCTCAGGCCAGTCTCCACCTGCCACGGCCTGCTGGCCAACCGGCACGCTCCCTGCTACACCGCCCCCCATGCACGCTCCCCGACTGGTTTTTCTCGGCCTTGACGGCCTGCCGTGGTCGCTGGCCCAAAATCTCTGCGCCCAAGGCCTGCTTCCGAGCCTCGCCACCATCGCGGGATCTTCCGGGTGCCGGGCCATCCGGGCCGAGCTGCCCGAACTCTCGCCCGTGAACTGGACCAGCCTCTTCACCGCCTCAAGCCCCGGCGAACACGGGGTTTTCGGGTTCACGCACATGGACCCTCAAAGCTATGAACTTCAGTTTACGGACTTCACCCATGTGCACGGGGCCACGATCTTCGAGCGACTGGCGGACAAAGGCCTCTTCGCCAAGGCCGTTAACATGCCCAACCTGGCTCCGGTGCGCCCCATGCGGGCCATGCTCGTGGCAGGGTTCCCCGCGCAGGACCTGCAAACTTCCGTGCATCCCCAAGCCCTGGCGGGCATCCTGGCCGACCACGAATACACCATCGAGGCCGACACCGTGCGCGGGGCCACGGACCCGGGCTTTCTGCTCAAGGACCTGCATCGCTCCCTGGCCTGCCGCGAAAAGGCCCTTGACCTCCTGTGGCCGGATCTGGCCTGGGATCTCTTCTTCTTCGTGCTGACGGAGACCGATCGCCTCGGCCATTTTCTCTTTCCCGCCCTGGTCGAGCCCTATCACCCCTGGAGCTCCGAAGCCCTGCGCTTCATGGCCGCCTGGGACCGCCTCATCGGAAAATTCCTCGAACGCTATCATGACCTGCCGGATCCCAAGCGCCTGCTGATCATGGCCGATCACGGCTTCACGACCCTCACGCAGGAGGTGGACCTCAATGTGTGGTTGCGCGACCAGGGGCTTCTGCACCTCTCCCGCCAGCCCGCCAGCGAGTGGGACACGCAGGCCATGGCCCATTCCACGCGGGCCTTTGCCCTTGACCCGGGGCGCATCTACCTGCACACCAAGGAGCGTTTTGCCCGCGGCAGCCTCTCCTGCGCCGAGGCGGACCAACTCGGCCGGAACCTGATCCGCGCCCTGTCCGGCCTGACCCACGACGGCCGCAAGATCATCCGCCACGCGCACCTGGGCCGGGACCTCTATCATGGCTCAATGGCCCATCTCGCCCCGGACCTGGTGCTGGTCCCGGAGCCCGGGTTCGACCTGAAGGGCAAGTTCGGCCGCACCGGCATGTTCGGCCATTTCGGCCGCCAGGGCATGCATACGGCCGACGACGTGTTTTTTTACGATTCCATGGGCGCATCCGCCCGCACACCGACAGAGGTCGGCCAGGCAATTCTGGACCACTTCGACATCCCCGCCGCCACCTTTGGGGCCTTAAAGACATCATGCGCATCGACTATCAAAACGATCTGAATCCAGCCCAATACGAAGCCGCGACCACCCTGGACGGACCGATTCTGGTCATCGCCGGAGCCGGCTCGGGCAAGACCCGCACCATCGTCTACCGCCTGGCCCGGCTGGTCGAATCCGGCGTGTCCCCGGCCGAGATCCTGCTCCTGACCTTCACCCGCAAGGCTTCCTCGGAGATGCTGCACCGCGCCGAAGGCCTGCTGGGGAACCAGGGTCTGGGGCACGTGCGCGGCGGAACCTTCCACGGTTTCGCCTATTCCCTGCTCAAGCAGCATGCGGGGTTGCTGGGATTCGAACGCGGAGCCACGGTCATGGACCGCTCCGACGGCGAGGAGATACTGAGCCAGGCCAAAGACCGTCTGAAGATCGGCAAGGGCGACCGCAAATTTCCCAAGCGGGCCACGGTGCTGGGGCTCTACAGCAAGAGCCGCAACAAGGAACTGACCCTCGAACAGGTGCTGCGCCAGGAGGCCTATCATCTCGGGGCCTACGAGGACGACCTGACCCGTCTCCTCGAAGAGTACGAGCGCATCAAGCGCGAATGCGGGCTCCTCGACTACGACGACCTGCTCTTCCTGCTGGAGCGCCTGCTGACCGAGCACCCGCACATCCGTGAAGCGGTGACCTCGTCCATCTCCCACATCATGGTCGACGAGTACCAGGACACCAACCTCGTACAGGCGCGGCTGGTGCGACTTCTGACCAAGCCCGGCGACACCAGCCCCAACGTCATGGCCGTGGGCGACGACGCGCAGTCCATCTATGCCTTTCGCGGCGCAAACGTGCGCAACATTCTCGATTTTCCCAAGATATTTCAGGATACCCGCGTCATCAAGCTGGAGCAGAACTACCGCTCCACCCAGCCCATCCTGGAACTGACCAACGCCATCCTGGACGGCTTCCGCGACAAGTTCGCCAAGCGCCTCTTCTCCGAGCGCACCGACACCCGCCTGCCCGAACACATACTGCCCTTCTCGGACCGCAGCCAGGCCCGCCTGGTCACGGCCAAGGTGGTGGAGCTTTCGCGCATCTACCCCCTCGACCAGATCGCCGTTCTTTTCCGGGCGGGGTATCAATCGTACCATGTGGAAGTGGAGCTGAACAAGATCGGGCTCGGCTTTCGCAAATTCGGCGGAATAAAATTCTCGGACGCCGCGCACATCAAGGATGTCCTGGCCTGTCTGAGGCTCAGCCAGAACACCTCGGACCTCCCGGCCTGGCAGCGGATACTGGGCAATGTGCCGGGCATTGGCCCCAAGAGCGCGCAGAAAATCCATCACGCGGCCATGATCAACGACCAGGCCTTTATCAAGGCACAGCGCACCAAGCGTCCGGCCCTCGACGACCTCCTGCGCGTGCTCGACACCCTGCGCACCCAGGTCATGCGCCCTTCCACGGCCATCACCTTCGTGCTCGAATACTATCTGCCGGTCCTGCGCGAAAAATTTCCCGACGACTACCCGCGCCGCGAGGCAGGGCTCGAGGAGCTGACCCAGATTTCCCTGAGCTATGACGATATCCCGGCGTTTTTGGGCGACCTGAGCCTGGACAGCCCCGACGCGGAAGAGGACCGGGGCCAGGCCGTGACTCTGTCCACGGTCCATTCGTCCAAGGGCCTGGAGTGGGATGCCGTGCTGGTCATCGATCTGGTGGAGGACCGCTTCCCCTCGCGCCACGCCATGAACGACAACGACGACTTCGAGGAGGAGCGGCGCCTTCTGTACGTGGCCTGCACACGCGCCCGCGACAGTCTGACCCTCTTCTCCCCCGAGACCCTCTACAGCCGTGAGCTTTCGGCCACCACCCCGGCCAGGGTCAGCCCCTTCCTGCAGGACATCCCGGCCCACCTGCTGTCCCGCTACCGCGAGCAGTTCACGGGCGGCGTCGGCCTGCAGACTCTGCCCACGCCCCGCCGCACACCCGAGAGCGCATCGCCCCAGATCTCCCGCCCGGGGCTGGGCGACGATTTCGCGGCCCCAGCGCCAAGATCCGCATCCAGCACCCAAACCCCGGTGCAGGGCACCTACTGCCGGCACAAGATCTTCGGCCGCGGCAAGGTCGTCCAGCGCGTGGAGCCCAACAAATACAAGATCAACTTCCCCGGATTCGGGCTCAAGCTGATCATCGAGGATTTTGTTGAGCTGGAATAAAAAAGTGGGGCGCATCCGTCGGATGCGCCCCGCTTTGATCTCGTGGCCGGAACTTTCGGATGCCCGTCAGCAGACCATGACCTTGACATAGGCGAAAAGCGCGTCGTCCTCCACTTCCTGACCAAGCCGGGCAAAGATGGCCTTCAGGGCCTGACATTCCGTGGCGAAGACGTTTTCGTCCCCGATGCGATCATAAAGCCCGGTGGCCCGCATCACGTCGAGAACCTGCTTCTTGAGCCCCGAAAAGACGATCTGCACTCCGGTCTCGCGCAGTTGCCCCACAAGATTCTGCAGCATCTCCTCCCCCGATGAATCCATGGAATTGATGGCGTCCCCGACCACAAGCAGAAATTTCGATTCCTTGTGATCGGCCACGGCCTTCAGCACCATGTCCTCGAAATACGTCACATTGGCAAAATACAAGGAGCCGTCGAAACGCATCACGGTGACCAGGGTCGAGGTGGCCAGGGCATGGTGCACGCTCACGTCCCGCAGGGTTCCGTCGGTATAGCGCCCGAGCACCGCCACGCGCGGAGCCATGGTGCGATAGAGATAGAGGCCGATGGACAGGGCCGCGCCGGCCATGATGCCCTTGTCCAGATGCGGTGCGGCGAGCAGCGTCACGGCAAAGGTCACCAGGGCGACAACTCCGTCTCCGCGGTTTGCCCTCCAGGTGTGCATGAAGGCATGGGGCGTGATCAGGCTGGTGACCGCCATGACGATGATCACGGCCAGCACGGCCTTGGGCAGATGGTAAAGCAGGGGCGTGAAGAACATGAGGGTCACGGCCACGAAAATGCCGTTGAAGACCATGGCCAGTCCCGTTTTGGCCCCAGACTGCATGTTGATGGCCGAGCCGGTGAAGGATCCGCAGGCAGGATAGGCCTGAAAAAAAGACCCGCCGATGTTGGCCAGGCCCTGACCGATGAGTTCCTGGTTGGGGTCGACATGCTGCCGCGCCTTGCTGGCCAGGGCCTTGGCCATGGAGATGGACTCCATGAAGGCGACCAGTGCGATGATCAGGGCCGAAGGCAGCAGCTGCATCACGGCGTCGAGGCTGAGCGTCGGGATGGTCAGGGCCGGCAGTCCCGCCGGGACCGGTCCGACAACATCCCCTCCGCCGATCAGCTTCATGACGCCATGATCGACGCTTTTGATGTGCCAGGCGCGATCATCGGTCCGCATGCCCGCCGGGATTTCGCCCAGCAGGTACAGACGCCCAGTCATCTCGCCCTCGGGGCGCACGAAGCGCAGTTGCCGCACGCCACGCAGAAGCTCGTTGTGTCGCCGCTCCAGGGAGCGCATGTCCAGACGGGCCAACTCGGTCTGATGCCGCAGCCCTGCGGCCATCCACACGGAGCCTTCCTTTTCCGCCTGCCGCTGCCGCGCGGAAAGATCGGTCACCTCGCCGCCCAGATGTTCCATCCGCCGCAGACTCTCTTCGTACTGGACCACCAGCTCCCGGGCCCGGGGAGTTGCCAGATCGTCCAGCACGGCGGTTCCGCGCTGATCGTAACCGACGGCAGCACTGACCAATATGGTGATGACCACTGCGACAAGAACGCTGGCCTTGGACAGCGCCGGAATCCTCTTGATAACGAGAATGAGGGCCAGTCCAAAGAAGGTCATGGCCAGGGTCGGCAAATGGGTCTGCGGGATCAGCCGGAGCATCTCCCAGACATCTCCCAGAAAAAAATCGCTGCGGCCCTTGGGGATGCCCAGCAGCAGGTCCAGCTGTGACAGCCCGATGATGATGGCGGCCGCGTTCATGAACCCGAGGATGACCGGGTGGGACACGAAATTGACGATGGTCCCGAGTTTGACCACTCCCAAAAAGAGCTGCACGAGACCAACCAGAAGGGTCAGAAGAAGGGCGAAACCGATGTATTCAGGCGTGTTTGAGACTGCGAGCGGAGCTACCGCAGCTGCGGTCATGAGCGAGACGATGGCGACCGGCCCCGTGGCCAGCTGTCTGGACGATCCCCACAGGGCCCCGACGATGGCCGGCACGAAGGCCGTGTACAGCCCGAAATACAGGGGCAGGCCCGACAGCTGGGCGTAGGCCATGGCCTTGGGAACAAGCACCAGAGCGCCTGTGATCCCGGCCATCAGATCGGCCCGCACCACCAGCGCGCCGAACGGGAACCACGCGAGAAAGGGAAAGAATCGCAAAAGCCTGACCGACATGAGACCATTCCTTGTCAGAAGATTCGAAAAAGAAAACCCCAAGGCCGTACCTGCCGCTCAGTCAAATTTTCCTATTGAAACCGGAGTCCGTTCAAAATTCGTCCTGGGAGGTACGCTTGGCTGACTGTTCAATAATTACAACGCCCAGGCTGTTCCACAACGGTGAGATGCGAGGAACAAAGAAAGCACCTGCCGCTCAGTTAAATTTTCCATTGAAGCCGGAGTCCGTTCAAAATTCGTTCTGGCAAGGCGCGAGCCGATTCTGAAGGGCGATGTGTAGCGGCCTACATGAGCCCTTCAGAATCGGGGAGCAACGCAGTCCAGAACGGATTTTGGACGGGCTCCTAGGCGGTGACTACCAGTACGGCGCAGTGCGCCCAACCGCAAACCTCCTTGGTCACCCGGCCTCCGAACATCCTGGGCAGAGGCCCCGAAACCATGCCGCCGATCATGATCATATCCACATGGCGCTCCTCGGCGGCCCGCACGATGATGTTCGAGGCATGCCCGACTCCGGCCACGGCCTCGAACTGAACGTGCGGCCATTTTTCCCGGCCTCGGGCGCAAATGTCCTCGACCATTTTCCTGGCCTCAACCAGACCGCTCTCCCGCCGCGCGACAGCCACGAAGATCAGCCGCTCCAGGGTCACGCAGCAAAGCCCAAGGCTCAGGGCCTCCTCGACGGCCAGGCGGCTGTTTGCCGAATCATCCACGGCCACCAGCACATGGGCCCCGGTCATCGTGAAATCCTTGGGGAGCATGAGCACCATGGGAAACCCGAGTCCGATGACCTTCGACGTCATGCTGCCCACCATGAGAAACAACCTTCCGGCCCGGCCATGTCGACCCATGAGGATGACATCGGCCTCGCGCATCCTGGCCTGTTCGACGATGGCGTGCTCGGGCACCGAGGACCCGACCACCACGGTCTCGCATTCCACTCCGCTGTCCCTGGCCATCTTGCGGACGTCCTCCATGTACGGGGCGATCTCCTGCTGGGCGCGGGTGACCTTGGAGTTGGCGGACTTGAGAGATTCGACATCGATCTTGACCACGTGCAGGACGATCAGTCGGGCACCGCAGGCCTGGCCGAAAAAAATGGCCTCCTGCAGCGCCCCATCACTGAAAATGGAGCCGTCCGTGGCCAGAAGCAGGGTCTTGGCTTCACCCAGGAGACTGGTGGAGAAGCGGTTCATGCGCGCTCCGATGTTATGGTTGAAAACGTCTCAAGTGCTACCCTTTTCGCAATTTCAATACAAGCATCGCCCCAAAATTCACTAGGGAACATCCCTGAAATTTTTGCCCGAGAAGCAGCAGAAGGCATGGAACGGATAATTCGGAAACACCCTGCATTTGACGGGCAAAATGACGGGCGGTAAGCATGCTCTTCCAAGGTCAAAAAACCGCAGCAAGGATATTCTCATGCTCCCTCGCGTCATCGGCACCGTCCGTTCCCATCTCGTCAGTCGCGATCAATGCCCAAAATACGGTGACGCCTCCATGCCTCCGGTCTGGATCGAGCTGAACCCGGATTTCGAGCCTGCGGCCACGGATCTTCAGGTCGGAGACGCCATCCTGGTTTTGACCTGGATGCACAAGGGCGACCAGAGCGTGCTGCGCTGCCACCCCCAGGGAAACCGCGATTTGCCCATGCGCGGCATATTCTCGACCCGCTCCCCCGATCGTCCCACGCCCATCGGCCTGCATGCGGTACGCATCATCGGTCGCGAGGGGCTGCGCCTCAAGGTACATCCTCTTGAGGTCATCAACGGGACTCCCGTCATAGACATAAAGCCCGACAACGCGCCTTCCCCGGCCAAGGCCGAATTCTCGTCCCTGGTAAACCCCGAAACGGGCCAGGCCATTCTCGACGCCGGGCGCGACGGTTGGCTGCGCGGACTCTTCGCCGGATTCAACGGCAACGTGAGCATGCGCCAGGGAGAACGCGTCGTGATCACGGCCACCGGCAGCGCCAAGGGGCATCTCGCCCCCCGGGATCTGGCAGTGGTCGACCTGGCCACTGGCGCGCCGCTGACATCGGCGCGGGCATCCTCGGAGCTTGCGGTGCACCTCGAAGTGTATCGCAATCAGCCCCTGGCGCAGGCCATCGTGCACACCCACCCGCCGAAGCTGCTGGCCCTGTCTTTGCGCGGCGAGATCCCTCTTCTTGATCTGCCACTCTTCGAAGGCCGGGTCTTCGCCGACAAGCTGACCCGCGTGCCCGCCCATCACCCCGGCACGCCTGAACTGGGACAGGCCGTAGGACTGGCCAGCCGGGAATTCGAGGCAGTGTTCATGGACAACCACGGCCTCGTCTGCCGCGGGGAATCCATAATCCAGGCGCTGGGCCTCTCCGAAGAACTGGAGAGCCTGGCCGGAATCGCGATGCAGCGCTGAGCCAGATGTCCGAATCGGGGGCGAGTCGAAATTCGCCCCTCTTTTTCATTTCTGCCAATATTTCAAAATAATCTCTTGCCAAGCCCGAAACTACAATATATATACCCCGAGCATTTCTTGGGGAGATCCCTCCTTTTCCGCACGACCTTTCTTGAGCATGTTCGCTCTTCGATCCGGTTCCACACGTTTTCGAAATGCTTGTTTCCCGCCTTGGACAGTCGGCCTCACGGTAAGGGCCCGGTTCCAGAGCCGGGTATTCTTTTGACCGCGAGGCCCTTGCCCGCAAGGTATTACAATGACTACATTTTCTGATCTAGGCTTATCCGAACTGACTCTCCAGGCTCTGTCCCGCAAGGGGTTCGAAGAGCCGACCCCCATCCAGATCAAGACCATTCCGGCCGTAATGACCGGCGAAAACGACATCGTCGCCCAGGCCCAGACCGGCACGGGCAAGACCGCCGCCTTTGGTCTGCCGCTGCTCGAAATGCTGGACCCGGACGTCCGCACCGTGCAGGCACTCGTATTGGCCCCCACCCGCGAACTGGCCATCCAGGTGGCTGAGGAGATCAACTCCCTGCGCGGCGGCCGGACCATCAACGTCGCCCCCATCTACGGCGGCCAGTCCATGGAAATTCAGCTCCGCAGCCTCAAGAAGGGCGTATCCGTGGTTGTCGGCACACCGGGCCGCGTGCTCGACCATCTGCGCCGGGGCAGCCTCAATCTCTCGGGCATCCGCTTTCTGATCCTCGACGAGGCCGACGAGATGCTGAACATGGGTTTTCTGGACGACGTGCTGGAGATCATGGAGCAGACGGCCACCGAAAAGCGCACCATGCTCTTTTCCGCGACCATGCCGCCTGAAATCCTGCGCATCGCCAAGAAATACATGGGCGACTATCAGGTCATCAGGGCCGAATCCAACCAGTTGACCGCCCCCCAGACAGACCAGATCTACTTCGAAGTCGCCATGAGCGACAAATTCGAGGCCCTGTGCCGGATCATCGACATGGAGTCGGACTTCTACGGACTGGTCTTCACCCGCACCAAGGTCGACGCCGACGCCGTGTCCCAGCGTCTCATGGAGCGCGGCTACGACGCCGACACCCTGCATGGCGACATGTCCCAGAGCCTGCGCGAAAAAATCCTGATCAAGTTCAAGAAGAAGCTGGTCACGATCCTGGTCGCCACCGACGTGGCCGCGCGCGGCATCGACGTGCACGACCTGACCCACGTCATCAACTTCGATCTGCCCCACGATCCGGAAGCCTACGTGCACCGTGTCGGCCGCACCGGCCGGGCCGGCAAGCAGGGCATCGCAATCACGTTCATCACGCCATCCGAGTATCGCCGCCTGCAGTTCATCAGCAAGCACGCCCGCACGGACATTCGCAAGGCGCGGCTGCCCAAGGTCTCCGATGTCATCGACATGAAGAAGGGACGCATCCGGGCGGAGCTGCAGGAGATCATGACCACGGAGCCGGAGCTCGAGTTCATGGGCATGGCGCAGGAACTCCTCGACCAGAGCAAGCCCCGCGAAACCCTGGCCGCCCTGCTCCAGTACATGTTTCAGGAAGAGCTGGACGCCTCCAACTACAAGGAAATCGGAGACGCCTTTGTGGTCGACAAGACGGGCAAGTCCCGACTTTTCGTAACCCAAGGCCGCAAGGATGGCATGACGCCCAAGCGCCTGCTGACCTTCCTTGGCGACAAGTGCAACATTCCGCCCAAGAAAATCTGGGACATCCAGATCATGGAAACCTTCGCCTTTGTTTCCTTGCCTTTCCATGATGCCGAGAGGGTCCTGGCCATGTTCAACAAGGGCAAAGGCACGGAACTGGCCTTCACCAAGGCCAAGGCCCGTCCGAGCGCCCCGGCTCCCAGAAGATAGCGCCGGAAAAAATACGCAAAAAAGGCCGTGCAGCGATGCATGGCCTTTTTCATTTGAAAAGCCGCACTTCCTAAAAAGGGAGCGCGGCTTTTTCCATCAGTATCGGCAGGGCTCAAATCCCCTAGGCTACAACGCCGTATGCCTTGGGCATTGCTCCGCAGATCGGACACTTTTCGGTGGGCTCGCCTTCGTGGATATGACCGCAGATGCTGCAGACATAGTAATCCACTGCCGCCAGCTCGCCCATCTGATCCGCGGCCTTGGAGTAGAGGTTCGCATGGCATTCCTCGGCCTGGTTGGCGAAAACGAAATATTTTTCGGCAGCCTTTTCACCTTCGGCCTGGGCGTCGGCGATCATGCCCGGATACATGGACTTGAATTCATGCGTTTCACCAGCCACGGCCTCTTTGAGATTCTCGGCCGTGGAACCGATGCCCTTCATGAGACGCAGGTGCGCATGGGCATGGATGGTCTCGGCGTGAGCCGCAGCCCGAAACAATCTGGCAACCTGGGGCAGTCCCTCTTCTTCAGCCTTCTTGGCGAAAGCCAGATACTTGCGGTTGGCCTGGGACTCTCCGGCAAAAGCCTCTTTCAAATTATCAGTTGTCTTGCTCATCGGTATTCTCCTTTGATGTTTTTGTTATCAGGAATAATTCTCATCTTGCTAATAAATGAAGGCTCAAAGTGCAAGCACTTTTTTTGTTTTAGGTTTTAAGTGTTAGGTTTTACGCTTTAATTCCCCGCGACTTGCCTATTGCACTTTATCCATAGAGACTCAAGCCAATAAGAATTCTGAGAGCATTTCGGCAGATCTCAAGGCCCGCTGTCGGCATGGTCTTGAGGCGCGTCGGCTGTCTGACTGAGCCAGGCATCGTTTGTTGAGTCGTTGCCCGTGCGCTGCCTGAAGTATCCGCCCTGCACGCAACGACTCAACTCTACGAGGCCAGCGAAGGAGTTCCGGCGGGTCTCAAGGCCATGACGACAGCGGGCC